>JBEBRE010000017.1:0-38006 GCA_040394995.1 Sphingobacterium wenxiniae | reverse complement strand
CAAAGCCCAAAATTAAAAAATAAAACTAAGGAAGGGAATTAAAAGGACAAAAAAGAGGGCTTATATAAAATAAAAGCCCTTTTCTTTTTATTTGATAAATTTTTTGAGTTGGACTAATTCTCGTTCTTCCAGGTATCTCCATCTGCCTCTAGGCAGATCTTTTTTAGTCAGATTTGCATAAACGACACGATCCAATTTAACAACTTCATAACCCAAGGATTCGAATATCCGTCTAACCACCCGGTTTTTTCCAGAATGGATTTGAATGCCTATTTCACGTTTGCTCGCTCCTTGTACATAGCTTAGATCGTCGGGTTTGATAAAACCATCTTCCAGCTCAATACCGAATTGGATTTTATTGAAGTCGCCCTGTGTTAAACTTTTGGTTAGCTCTACGTGGTATATCTTACTAACGTTGTTTCTTGGATGCGCAAGTTTCTCCGCCAAATTTCCATCATTCGTCAACAGTAGTAATCCTGTTGTGTTTCTATCTAATCGGCCGACCGGATAGATTCTTTCCTTTGAAGCTTTGGCCACTAAGTGCATGACGGTTTTGCGTTCCTGCGGATCATCCGTTGTTGTGATGAAATCTTTAGGCTTGTTCAAAAGTACGTATACCATTTTCTCGCGTTTCAAACGCTCGTCATTGTAATGTACTTCGTCTTTTGTAGGGTCTACTTTTGTGCCAAGTTCGGTCACCACTTCGCCGTTCACACTGATTTGGCCAGTTTGAATGAGTTCATCGGCTTTTCGACGTGAGCATATGCCCGAATTGGAAATGTAACGGTTCAAACGGATCAACCCATCGTCCTCTGGTTCAGATACAGCGATTTTCTTTCGTGGATGAAATGTACGTTCTTTAAAGGAGTTTGGCTCATCGTCATATCTGCGAAACGAACGGCCTGAATTTTGGTCGAATTTCCGTCCTTTTTCAAAATTAGGCTTTCTGTCCCAATCATTATTTCTGTTTTTGTCACCTCTATTAAAAGGTCTGTCGGAAGATTTGCGATCGGATCGGTCAAAACTCCTTTCTGAGCGATTGAAACTTCTTTCAGGTCGGTCAAAGTTTCTTTCAGAACGTTCTGACGATCTTCTTTCCGACCGATCGAATCCACGTTCTGATCGATCTGAAGACCTTCGCTCAGATTTGTCAAATTTGGAAAAAGGACGATCACTGTCCCGCTTTTCGAACTTGTCAAACTTTGGTTTGCCGAATGTGCTTTTGGGATTAAATTTCCTATCGCCTGAAGTCGATGATTGTTCACGACTGCGACCACTCTGTGAACGGAAGTTTTTGGAGTTGCTTCGGTTCTTTCCGGAGTTGTCATCACGACTGTTCCTTTTATTATTGAATGGCATACGTTTTCAAAATTAGTCTGCAAAGATAGTGTTTTTATTTGATTTTCAGAAAAAAAATATAGGTTACGCATACCTCTCGTGTTTTTCAACATACTGCAATCGACACATTTGTCTAATGGATGAACGGAGACGTGTGTAAGTGTTTTTGCTAAATGCTTGGAATATAAATAAATAGTTCGTATCTTTGCGGTCTGAAAATTGAACCAAGCTATTTTTGATCAATTTTTGGTCCGAAGAGACAGGCCGAAATTTGTGGATAGGTAGCATTAAGGGATTGAATGATAAAAAAAAGAGTACTCTGCTGTAGTATGGTCTTTTCGATAATGATTTTATCAAAACTATACTCCAGCACACAACCGCCTTCTGAAAAGGATCCTGTACGTAAGGCCCTTTTGGAGCAGTTAGAAAAAAAGAAAAGAACGATAGCTTTATCGCCAGAAAAACAAAAAGAAGCTTATTATAGCTCCGTCACTTTTGCCAATGAAAACGTGCCACTTGATAATCCGGCCGTTGAAACAAAGTTTGAGAGATACTTGGCAAAATTCTCTTTCCGTAAGCAGCAGTCATACGACCTGCACAAAAAAGCAGCTGCTCATCTTCCAAAAATAGCTTCTATATTAAAATCGTATGGCATCCCGGAAGATTTCAAGTACATTCCTTTAATCGAGAGCAACATGGATCCACGCATCACTTCCCATAAAGGTGCCGGCGGATATTGGCAGTTTATGCCCGCAACGGCAAGGCTGTATGGCTTGAAAGTAAATGATCTGGTTGATGAAAGAAAGGACTTAGTGAAATCCACCCATGCGGCTGCGCGTTACCTGAAGAGCTTGTATGCCGAATTCAGCGACTGGACATTGGTTGCCGCTGCTTATAATGTAGGTGGCGGCAGTTTAAAAGCTTCGATCCGCAGGCAAGGAATAAACGATTATTATCAACTTCGGTTGAACCCGGAAACGGGTTCCTATGTGTATAAATTGGTCTCGGTAAAACAAGTGATTGAGAACCCCAATAAACACGGTTATAAACGATATGCCCAAGTTGAAGATAAATATCAAGGTATCAACGAACAAAACCTGTTGTAAGACAATGTTATTTTTGAGATTGTTCCAAAGGCATCATTAATCGCTTAACAAGTCTTAACGAAACATTGAAACACAAAGGCCATTCCGATCTCGGAATGGCCTTTGTGTATTTGCTCGTCACTTCTGGCGAACCTCTTGCAAAATAGTGACAATTGTCACTATTTTGCAAGAGATATATCATTACAATGTCATGAAAAAGATTCTACTTTTACCGCAGAAATCAACAACATGAATATGCAATTGGAGCAATTTAATTACGACAACAAAATTGTGCGCGATTTTGGTATCGCCACGGTCATTTGGGGGTTGGTTGGTATGTCCGTCGGTTTGCTGGCGGCGACTCAATTAATCTGGCCTGAGATGAACTTTTTGACGCAATACACCACATTTGGACGGGTTCGTCCGGTGCATACAAACGCGGTCATCTTTGCTTTCGTGGGAAATGCCATCTTTATGGGTGTTTACTATTCGATGCAACGGGTATTGAAAGCGAGGATGTTCAGCGATTTGCTGAGCAAGATTCACTTTTGGGGTTGGCAATTGATTATTGTTGCTTCGGCCATTACTTTGCCACTGGGTTTGACGACCTCCCACGAATATGCTGAGATGGAGTGGCCGATTGATATCGCTATTACTGTCATTTGGGTTGTGTTTGGCATAAATATGTTTGGCACGATCATCAAGCGTCGAGAACGTCACATGTATGTGGCAGTTTGGTTCTACATCGCTACTTTTGTGACCGTGGCTGTTTTGCATATTGTAAACTCCATTCAGCTCCCAGTAGGCTTTTGGAAGAGTTATTATGTATATGCAGGTGTGCAGGATGCGTTGGTACAATGGTGGTATGGGCATAATGCGGTTGCGTTCTTCTTGACAACCCCTTATTTGGGAATGATGTACTACTTCCTTCCAAAAATGGCCAACCGCCCTGTTTACTCATATAAACTCAGTATTTTACACTTTTGGTCGTTAATCTTCATCTATATATGGGCCGGACCGCACCACCTGCTTTATACTTCTTTACCTTCATGGGTTCAGTCTTTAGGCGTGGTGTTCTCGGTGATGTTAATTGCACCGAGTTGGGGAGGCATGATCAACGGTCTGTTGACCTTGCGCGGTGCGTGGGATAAGGTACGTACAGAACCGATGTTAAAATTCATGGTTGTGGCCTTGACCTGTTACGGTATGGCAACTTTTGAAGGGCCGATGCTTTCTTTGAAACAGGTGAACGCTATAGCACACTTTACGGATTGGATTGTGGCACACGTACACGTTGGGGCTTTGGGATGGAACGGGTTTATGACTTTCGCCATTCTTTATTACTTGATTCCTAAGGTCTATAAAACAGAGTTATACTCTAAAAAGCTGGCCAATACACATTTTTGGATCGGTACGTTAGGCATCTTGTTCTACGCTATTCCCATGTATTGGGCAGCTGTCGTCCAAGGTCTGATGTGGAAAGAATTTACGCCAGAAGGTATTTTGAAATACCCTAACTTCTTGGCGACGACATTGGAAATTCTTCCGATGCATATGATGCGTGCAGTGGGTGGCGCATTGTACTTGACAGGTGTGATCTTAATGACCTACAACCTTATCAAAACAGCAAAATCTGGAAAATTGGTTCCTAACGAACCTGCGGAAGCACCAGCTTTGCAAAAAGTCGCTGTACGAGAAGCAGCACCGCACCGTCGCCTAGAGCGCAAGCCTGTACTATTCATGGTATTGGCATTGATTGCCATCTTAATAGGCGGTATCGTGGAAATGATCCCAACATTCACCATAAGTGATAACGTCCCTAAGATTGCTTCTGTACAACCTTATACAGCGTTAGAGCTACAAGGGCGTGATTTGTATATCCGTGAAGGTTGTGTGAACTGCCACTCACAAACGATTCGCCCATTCCGTTCGGAAACGGCACGTTACGGTGAATACAGCAAAGCGGGAGAGTTTGTTTACGACATGCCTTTCTTGTGGGGGTCAAAACGCACAGGTCCCGATTTGCATCGTATCGGTGGTAAATATCCGAATAAATGGCACTTTGATCATATGCTTGATCCGACCATTACTTCACCCGGAAGCATCATGCCTGCTTATCCATGGTTGATTGATCAGGAATTGAACAATAGCGATTTGGCTGCGAAGATGAAAGCAATGAAAACATTAGGTGTTCCCTATTCGCAAGAACAGATAGACAATGCAATGACCGATGCGCAAAAGCAAGCAGAAGAAATTGCAAAGGATCTGGTTGCGAATCAGGTGGAAATCAGATCAGATCGTGAGATTGTTGCATTAATTGCCTATTTACAACGGTTGGGTGTGGATATAAAGGCTGAATCGAAACAAGGTACAGCTCAAGTTGGACAAGAATAAGAAACGATACTATGTTTAAGCAAATAACAAATCTTAATGGTGATGAAATATATCTCATCACCTCATTGTGGATATTTTTAGTGTTTTTTGTCCTTGTGGCCTGTATGTTGGTTTGGATGAAGAAAGACCACATAGACTATATGAAAGATATTCCATTTAATGATTCGGAGAAGGAAAAGGATCAACCATCTGAATAGAACGAAAGATTATGAATATACTACTATTATCAGCAGATACAACAGCCACTGCCACAGATTGGTTTTCAGGCTCGGGGAATATATTTAACGACTTGCTTATTATAGCGTTGGTTGTGGTAATGATTACTGTCTTATTTGCAGCTTTGGTTGTGCATCGTGCATTTAAGTCTATCCTGCATCTGACCATGCCTGAGATTGCGGTAGAAGAGAAGGCTAAGAAAGCCAAGAAAACAGATTGGAGTGCTATTGGGAGGAGGCTATTGAGCCTTCGGCCAATAGAAGAAGAAAAGGATTTGGAAATCGACCACGAATATGACGGCATTAAGGAATTGAATAACCCAATTCCGGCTTGGTTCAATGCACTTTTTTATTCTACGGTCGTCTTTGGATTTGTCTACTTACTTGTTTACCATGTTTTTGGATGGGGAATGAACCAAGATCAAGAATATTCGCATGAAATGGCGCAAGCTGAAAAGGCAAAGCAGGAGTATTTGGCACAATCAGCCAACCTAATAGACGAATCATCGATTGAGATTGATGCTTCCGGAACGATGGCAACTGCGGGAAAATCTATCTTCGTTGCTAATTGTGCCGTATGCCACGGAAATGCGGGTGAAGGAGGGATAGGACCCAATCTTGCGGATGATTATTGGTTGCATGGTGGTGAAATTAAAGATGTATTTCGTGTAGTAAAGTATGGGGTGCCTGATAAAGGAATGGTGCCTTGGGAACAAACATTGTCTCCTGCGCAGATTGCCGAAGTCAGTAACTATATTGTGACTTTAAGAGGAACCACACCTCCGAATGCCAAAGAACCTCAGGGTGAAAAAGTGGTGTATGCTGGAGCAGGAGAGGTTGTTGATGGCGAGGCAGAAAGCGTATCGGAAGAAGCCGAGACGTTGTAAATTAAAGCAAGCTTTTCCAAAGTGCTAAGCTTTGGGAAAGCTTTTTGACATATAGTATAAATCAACATGGAAACAGTGACAGGTGATCGTGAAAGCAATTCCAGTAAAAACAAGAGTAAAACGAAGCGGCAATGGATTTATGCCAAGAAACCTTCGGGTAGATTGTTTCAATATCGTCAGTGGGTAGGCTACGCTCTATTGCTGTTTCTTTTTGTTGCTCCGTTTATCAAGATTAACGGAAATCCCTTCTTGATGTTCAATATCATTGAACGGAAATTTTCGATTTTCGGAAATATTTTCTATCCCCAAGACCTGCATATTTTTGTTTTTGGAATGCTGATCATTATGGTCTGCATTTTTCTCTTTACCGTAGTATACGGAAGGGTATGGTGCGGGTGGACCTGTCCCCAAACGATATTCATGGAACTTGTTTTCCGTAGGATAGAATACCTTATCGAGGGCGATTGGTTGCAACAGAAAAAACTCGATGAAGGGCCGGACTCGGATGTGCGTGCGTGGAAGAAACTGCTCAAGCACACCATATTCCTCGCTATCTCGTTTTTTATCTCTAATATTTTTCTAGCCTACATTATCGGTGTGGATGCATTGTTCAAAATCATGACTGATCCGGTGGACCAGCATTTGATAGGGTTCATTTCCATCATTATCTTTACCTTGCTCTTTTATGGGGTTTTTGCGTATGTAAGGGAAATTGTCTGCACGACAATATGTCCATATGGTCGTTTGCAGAGTGTGCTGTTGGATGATCAAAGTGTCACGGTAGCTTATGATGTAAATAGGGGGGAACCAAGAGGAAAGCAACGGAAAGGCCAAGAACAGGATAAAGGGGATTGTATCGACTGCAATTTGTGTGTACACGTTTGTCCAACGGGGATCGATATTCGGAACGGTTTGCAGATGGAATGCGTCAGCTGTACGGCATGTATTGACGCTTGTGACGCTGTCATGGAGAAGATCAATAAACCTAAGCGTTTGATTGGTTTTTATGCCATGGGTGAGATTGTCAATAAGGAGAATTTTAAGAAAAACAATGTCCGGGCTATTGCATACTCTGTTGTTTTGGTTATATTGATTGGCATATTTAGCGCGATGATTTTCAGTCGTTCAGATATCGACGGAAGGCTATTGCGTGCCAAAGGAAGCACATATCAGTTTCGGGAGGATGGAACAGTGAGCAACCTCTATACTTTGGAATTGATGAACAAAGCTGGTAAGGATCTGTCTTTTGAGTTGCGCCCAGTGGATGAAAATGTCTCATTGGAATTGGTGAACAGTATCCACTCGTTGAAAAGAGATGGTTCAGCGACATTGAGTTTCTTTTTGATCACAAAAAAAGATTATGTTGAACAATATAAGTCTACTTTTGAGATTGATGTTGTGTCTGAGGGAAAAGTGATGAAAAAAATGAAAACAACCTTTATCGCTCCTCCGGGTAAAAAATAAATTTATCATGAACTGGGGATTAAAAATAGTATTGGGACTTGGTGCGTTTATGTTATTTATCATAGGGGCAGGAATTTACATGGTTACCAAAAACACCGACACGTTGGAGGATATCGATTACTATGAAAAAAGCCTTGATTATGACCACGTGTACCAAGGAAAGCGAAATCTAGAAGACGATGATGCCAAACCTGATATACAGGTGCAAGGCGATACATTGTATATTGCTTTTAAGCATGCAGGAAACAAAGGTGATTTGATTTTTAAACGGCCTTCTGACGGATCGTTGGATTTGACCTTGCCTTTTTTAACGCATGCTACTGATTACCAATTGCCGGTTTCGACTTTTAAAAAAGGCAATTGGAAACTTGAAATCAACTGGCAACACGACAGTACTTCGTATATTTCAACTCATAGTTTATTTTTGTAGGACATGACATACCATTATCTGGCATTTTTTATGGGGCTTTTTGGGAGCATCCACTGTGCGGTAATGTGTGGACCTTTGTTGGTTGCCTTGAATCGCAATCAGTTGCTTTCTTGGCAAACCTTGTTTTCGAAATTGCTGTATCAATCTGGAAGAATTTTAACGTATGGTCTGTTAGGACTTGTTCTTGGCATATTCGGCAATGTTGCCAGTGTGCAAGGCTGGCAACAAGGATTCAGTCTCTTCATCGGCATTATATTGCTTCTGATCGGCTTATTCTACCTTTTTGGGAAACAGTCACAAGTGCTAGCTAGTTTTCAGACAAAAGCTATTCAACCCTTTGCGAAATATATGGGGCATTGGCTGTATAGGCCAGGCGGTTCTTTTGTTGCCGGTGTGCTGAACGGTATTTTGCCCTGTGGCATGGTATATATGGCCATAGCCTCGGCTATGAATGCTGATTCACTGACAAACAGTTTTCTTTTTATGGTATTATTTGGATTAGGTACGTTGCCTGTGCTACTGGTGTTTTCGGTGGTGGGTTCATTTCCAAAATCCGTCTTTAAACGAGGATTTATCAAGGTGATGCCTTTTCTATATCTTCTAATGGGCATTTGGTTTATCCTTCGGGGCGCTAATCTCGACATTCCTTATCTCAGCCCGCTGCTGCACGTAAAAGGTGCGATGGATTGCGCCGTTCTTTAGCAGATATCCCTATTCAAGATGGCAAGTTGAAACTTGTTGCATCTGCCTCCGGTAGGTCTAAGCTTCCAAATTATACGTCTGTCCTATGAACAGCCCCTTAAATAGTCTGGCTCCCAAGGGCGAGATTATCCGTAGATTTTTTTGTTAAGAATTGTTAAAGAATGTGCTTTTTAAGAATCATTGCATTATTATTGTGTGGTTCGTAACTAAGCCGTTACAATTGTTGGGACAAGAAGATTAGATATTAATGATGAATTTAAAAAAAGCTTATTCAAAACACATTTTTTACACCTTAACTTTATTTTTTGCGACCATGTCTTTAACAGGTTGTCTTACAGGTAAATCCGAAGACAACGAAACAGCCTCCAAACCATTGGCACTCCCTGTCTATACCGTTGACACGAGTGATGCTACTACAATAAAGAATTATTTAGGCACCATTGAGGGAAAGGTAAATGTAGAAATAAGGCCTCAGGTAGAGGGGCTGTTACAGGAAATCTATGTGGATGAGGGATCCTATGTAGAAAAAGGCCAAAAGCTATTTAAGGTGGACGCTTCTGCATATCAAGAGGTATTAAACAATGCCTTAGCTACCCAAAATGTAGCCAAAGCAAAGTTGGAAAATGCACAGCTGGAGGTGGAAAGATTGAGACCTTTGGTAGAAAATGATGTGATTTCGGAAGTTAGGCTTCGGTCCGTTAAATCGGATTATGATGTGGCCAAGGCATCATTGGATCAAGCTACAGCCGCAGTAAGGAGCGCCCAGATCAACCGTGAGTTTACAATTATTGCAGCTCCAGTAAGCGGTTATATCGGCCGTATTCCCAAGCGTATTGGAAACCTTGTTTCGAAAGGTGACAAAGAACCACTTACGGTTTTATCCGATGTGCAGGAGGTATATGTTTATTTTTCCATGAATGAATCGGATTTCCTTTATTTTTCCAAACTGAAAGTCAAAGAAGATAGTTTATTAGGAATCAAAAATCCGCAGAATCAGTTGACTTTTCCTGAAGCTACTTTGATTCTGGCCGATGGCGAAGAATACACGAAAAAGGGAAAAGTGGATGCCGTTAACGGACAAGTAGATAGGACTACGGGTGCAATATCATTGCGGGCTTCCTTCCCGAATGAAGGCAATATTTTACGAAGCGGTAGTACCGGCACGTTGAAAATTTCCGAAGTGAAAAAAGGAGTTATCCAAATTCCGCAAGTCGCCACTAGTGAACTGCAAGATAAAACATTTGTATATGTTTTGGATAAAGATAATAAAGTGGAACGTCGGTCCATCACCATCAAAGGAAAAAGCAAGGATAAATATATCGTAGGCACGGGCCTAAATATAGGCGATCGTGTTTTATTATCGGGTCTGGATAAGATCACGGATGGTTCAACAGTAATTCCTGTTCAACAATAACTATTTTGACAAACAGTCTACTGCATAAATGTGCCTTTTTATAGAAGGCATAAGGCAGGCTATGTTTAAATAAGACGCTTACTATGCTGAAAACATTTGTAAATAGACCGGTGTTGGCCACCGTTCTCTCCATTATTTTGGTTATATTGGGCTTGGTCGGTTTAAAAACCTTACCGATAACCCGTTTTCCGGAGATCGCACCCCCAAGTGTGGTCGTTTCGTTAAGCTATCCGGGGGCAAACGCTGAAACCGTAGCCGAGAGTGTGCTATTGCCTATAGAAGAAACCATTAATGGAGTGGAAGATATGATGTACATCAAATCTTCAGCCAGCAATTCCGGATCAGGAACAGTACAGGTTTTTTTTAAGACTGGTACCAATCCTGACATTGCCTCTGTAAATGTGCAAACACGTATTTCAAGGGCATTGGGCAACATCCCATCGGAGGTGAACGATAACGGTATCACGGTGCAACCTCGCCAAACGGGTACCATCATGACCATTAACCTCTATTCCAATCATAAGGATTCAATATACGACGAAACGTTTCTACAAGCTTATGCCCAGATCAACATGATCCGCCCACTTCTTCGGGTCGATGGTGTAGCGCAGGTATCGCGAGTAGGGGCACGGGATTATTCCATGAGGGTGTGGCTTAATCCGGAAAAACTGGCGGTTTACAATCTTATTCCCCAAGATGTTGTCAAATCCATGAATGATCAGAATTTCGAAATTGCGCCGGGTAAATTTGGCGAAACCTCAGATGAGGTGTTCGAAACAGTTATTAAGCACAAGGGACGTTTTTCCCATCCCGAAGAATTTGAGAATATGGTCATTAAAACCAATAAAGACGGTTCGGTACTTTATCTAAAGGACATAGCTCGTATAGAGTTTGGCGCGACCAATCTGGGCAGCGATAATAAGGTGAACGGTTTTCCGGGATTAACCCTCAATCTTACACAGACGAGTGGTTCCAATGCGCATGAGATTGATATTAAGGTTCGGGAAGTGTTGCAAGAGTTGGCCAAATCTTTTCCCGAAGGTGTACATTATGATATTTCCTATAGTGTCCGGGATCAGATTGACGAATCTATAAATCAGGTGCAGCACACGCTTTTTGAAGCGTTTATTTTGGTTTTTATCATTGTATTTATCTTCTTGCAGGATTTTAGGTCAACCCTCATTCCGGCCATTGCCATTCCGGTGTCGTTGATCGGTACATTTTTCTTTCTGAGCCTATTTGGATTTTCACTCAACGTGCTCACGATGTTTGCCCTGGTATTGGCCATCGGGATTGTGGTGGATGATGCTATCGTCGTGGTGGAGGCCATCCACCAGAAGATGCATGCTACTGGTCTAAGACCTAAAGAAGCTACTCTACAGACTATGTCCGAGATTACCGGAGCCATTTTATCCATCACTATGGTGATGGCTGCGGTTTTCTTTCCTATAGGTTTTATGGAAGGCCCTGCAGGTATTTTTTATAGACAGTTTGCTTATACCTTAGCCACTGCTATTTTGATATCGGCGTTCAATGCTTTGACACTTTCACCAGCGCTTTGTGCTTTGTTGTTGAAGCCTGTACATCCGCAGGAGCAGGAGGATGAAGCCCATTTAAACAAATTTAATAGATACAAAATCCGTTTCTTCAAGGCTTTCAATGTATCCTTTGATCGACTGACAGGCAAATACCTTATGGGTGTCAAATATTTGATGGGCAACAGAGTGATTGCCTTTTTGGGGCTTGCTGTTATTACTGTTTGTGGTATACTGTTGCTTTGGAAAACACCAAGAAGTTTTATTCCCACAGAAGACGACAGCTTTATCACTTATTCGTTGGCCATGCCTCCAGGTGCCTCACTATCCCGTACAACAGAAGTCCTTAAAAAAGCAGACCGTATCCTCAAGAAAAGGGAAGATATTATCGGAATGACCACAGTATCTGGTTTTAATGTTATTGATGGTGGGTCGAGTCCTGCATTTGCCGCCGGCTATATCAATATGAAACCACATGGTGAGCGGAAGAAGATTCGTTCTATTGAGGCTTTTATGGATACAATTAGAAAAGACCTTTCGAGCATAAATGAGGCAACATTTAAGGTGTTTCCCCGACCAACAGTGCAAGGGTTTGGTGACATTGCCGGTATCGAAATGGTGTTACAGGATCGATTAGGAGGCGATATCCGCGATTTCGATATGATGGCCGACTCTTTTATCAATCGAATCAACGCCTTGCCTGAAATCGGAAATGCCTATACATCGTTCAAGTCAAATTTCCCGCAGTACGAGGCAGAAATAGACGTCGTGAAGGCCAAGAGCTTGGGCGTGGATATCAAGGATATGATGAACACCATCCGGATGTATTTTGCACGTGTCAGGGCGGGCGATTTCAATCGTTTTGGCCGGACTTATCGGGTATATATGCAGTCTGATTTCGACCATCGAACCGATCCGGAATCGCTAAATTCGATTTTCGTCCGTAACAAAGACGGGGCAATGGTTCCGGTGGGTACATTGATGACACTCAAAAAAGTGGTCGGACCTGAAACGATTTCGAGATACAATCTTTATAATTCCATTGCTGTGAATGCCACTCCTGCCAGCGGATATAGCACGGGCGATGCTATGGAAGCCATTGCCCAATTGGTAGAGGACGAATTACCGGGGAACTATGGATATGAGTGGACGGGAATGTCTTATGAAGAGAGTAAATCGGGTTCACAGACTATTTTTATATTTGGCTTGAGCCTGCTGTTTGTCTATTTCTTATTGGCCGCACAATATGAAAGCTATATTTTGCCGTTGGCTGTACTGCTCTCTGTTCCAGTCGGTTTAATCGGTGTATTTGCCACTATTTTGTTAGTGGGATTGGAGAACAATATTTATGTACAAGTGGGGCTCATTATGCTCATCGGTCTGTTGGCCAAAAATGCTATTTTGATTGTTGAGTTTGGAGTACAGCAACGTAATACGGGCATGAGTATCTACAATGCGGCTTTGATAGGGGCAAAATTACGCTTGCGTCCTATTTTAATGACTTCCTTGGCTTTTATTGTCGGTCTGATCCCGTTAATGTGGACCGTCGGCCCTTCAGCCATTGGAAATCATTCCATCAGCTTTAGTGCGGCTGGAGGGATGCTTGCGGGCGTCATTTTTGGAATATTCATCATTCCTGTCCTTTTTGTCGTATTTAAGACATTGGATGAAAAAATCAAAGTCAAGATTAAAACAGAAGAGTAAGGTATGAAGGACATGACATTGAAACAATTTTTTGTTTTCTTCATGATTGCATTAGTGATGAACTCTTGCAAGGTGGGGAGTAAATATACGCAACCGGATTTGCACCTGCCCGAAAGCTTCAGAGGACAGATGGATTCAGATGCGACCGATACGACTGTTTTAAGTCGTATCTCATGGCACGATTTTTTCAAGGATCCTATCTTGCTGGAGTTGATTGATAGTGGTTTAAGGTATAATTACGACATGCGTGTGGCACTGAAAAATATTGAGATTGCAAACAAGAATCTCCGTTTTAACAAATTGGAATATTTGCCCACCATTGATGCAAACATTGCCAGCATCAACAAGCAATACCGTTCAAAAGATTTTTATTCGTCTCCGTCATCAAAATGGTACGCCCAGGATGGAAAGGAAGCCTCAGAGCATCTTTTCAACTATCAATCTCAACATTCCTCGGGTGTAGCCTTTAGTTGGGAGCTGGACATTTGGGGCCGGATCGCTCAACAGCGGGATATGTTAAAGGCGGATCTTCTGGACACGTATGAAAGCAAAACAGCTATTCAGACAAAATTGATAGCCGACATTGCTACCGGGTATTTCAATTTGCTGATGCTCGATGCGCAAATAGAGGTAGCCAAACGAAACCTACAACTCAATGACAGCACCTTGCGCATGATTGAATTGCAGTTTGATGCCGGAGAAATCACGGCTCTTGCCATTCAGCAAACGCAATCACAGCGTTTGTTGGCTGCCTCCTTGATTCCAGAACTGGAAAAGAAAATTGCCATTCAAGAGAATGCATTAAGAACGCTTATTGGCGAAATGCCCTCGTCGGTGAGAAGAAATCAGCATACTGATAGTCTGATTGATGTTGCGCCTGACATTTCGCTAGGAAGCCCCTTGGATATTGTCCGAAACCGACCCGACATCAAACGTGCAGAATATGCATTAATAGCGGCAAATGCCGAGATGAATATTCGGCAGATTATGCGTTATCCACAGCTTTCATTAAGCGGTGTTTTTGGGGTAAACGCGATGTTGCCCAAAAATTGGTTTAATATCCCCGGAGCGCTCTTGGGTGGCGTGGCAGGTGAACTCACTGCGCCAATTTTCAAAAAAAGAAAGCTCAAAACGCAATTTGAGATTGCCATGATTGAACGTGAAAAGGCTGAATTAGAACTGCAAAGACAAGTTATGGAAGCCGTGAATGAAGTTTCAAATGCGATTATCGTTGTAGAGAAGCAAAAAGAACAGTTTGAACTGGCTAAGCAACGCGTGGAAAACTCTGAACTGGCCGTCAGGAATGCTTCTTTGCTGTTTAAGAGTGATTATGCAACTTATTTAGAGGTCATCACAGCCCAAAGCAATGCTTTGAAAAGCGAGCTGGACTTGGTAGATATCCAACAAAAGCAACTGGAAGCTTACGTCGATTTGTATCGGGCTCTAGGTGGCGGATGGGAATAGGATAGGGTTATGATAGCTTTTCTTATGGAGTGAGCTGACTGACGTTGGCAAGAATTATATGTTTTATATGTTGTATCATCTTAATATGTACACATATATAAGTTGACACAACACACCCAATTTTGCATAAAATTTAAACAGTCTCCAAATAGCTTAAAGTTTATTTATCTTTGCAAAAAATAAAATCATGTCTACTCCAAAACATTTAATTGCACCATCGGTGTTGGCGGCAGATTTTGCAAAGCTTTACGATGATATCCAAATGGTGAATAACAGTGATGCCGATTGGTTTCATATAGATATTATGGACGGTGTATTTGTGCCGAATATTTCCTTTGGTTTTCCGGTTATGCAGGCTATTGCCAAGCATGCGGCTAAGCCGTTGGATGTACACCTGATGATTGTGGATCCCGATCGTTATTTGAAAACCTGTAAAGATGCAGGTGCATCTATTATTACCGTTCATTATGAAGCCTGTACGCATTTGCACCGCACGTTGGCAGCCATCAAAGAGCTGGGTTGCAAAGCGGGAGTAGCCTTGAATCCGCATACACCTGTCATGCTTTTGAAAGATATTATCCAAGACATCGATTTAGTCTGTTTAATGTCGGTAAATCCAGGTTTCGGTGGCCAAAAATTCATTGAACAAACGTACGGTAAAATTCAAGAACTACGTGCATTGGCAGCAGGTGTCAATGATGGATTACTTATCGAAATAGACGGGGGAGTGGGCGTGCACAATGCAAGGGCATTACTGTCGGCGGGAGCAGATGTACTGGTAGCCGGGAACAGTGTTTTTGCGTCGACTAACCCTACTGAAACCGTCCGTCAACTGAAAAATATCGACATTGCCGTGCAAGGCGCATAGTTTTTTACAGATGTTTCTCCTTGTTGGTCAAAGGAGGACGTAAGTTATTGGCAGACCATGTGTTTTATGAGGAATTCATAAAGAAAAGCTTCTTGTTTGGATTTATTCCAAATTAAGGTTTTGCGCAGGTAAAACTACAACTAACCTTTCTTTTTTAGTATTTTTGCATGAAAGAAAATATTAGTTCAACTAATATTATCCTTATCGTACATCAAATAATTTATTAATACATGGCTTTTGATATAGAAATGATCAAAAAGGTGTATAGCCATTATGATGAGCGGGTCAAGGCCGCTCGCCAAGTGGTAAATAAGCCTTTGACCTTAGCTGAAAAAATTTTATATACGCACTTATGGGATGGTAATGCAACCCAGGCCTACGAACGTGGAGCATCATATGTGGATTTCGCGCCAGATCGTGTAGCCATGCAGGATGCAACAGCGCAGATGGCCTTGTTGCAATTTATGCAGGCCGGTCGTTCAAAAGTTGCTGTGCCTTCTACTGTGCACTGTGACCACTTGATTCAGGCACGAGATGGTGCCGAGCAGGATTTGAATCGTGCGAAGAACGAGAGTTCTGAAGTATTCAACTTTTTATCTTCTGTTTCTAATAAATATGGTATTGGTTTTTGGAAGCCAGGTGCAGGTATTATCCACCAAGTTGTATTGGAAAATTATGCTTTTCCCGGTGGTATGATGATTGGTACCGACTCGCATACCGTAAACGCAGGTGGTTTGGGCATGGTGGCGATTGGTGTAGGTGGTGCTGATGCCTGTGATGTGATGGCTGGACTACCTTGGGAACTTAAATTTCCGAAATTAATCGGGGTTAAATTGACCGGTAAACTTTCTGGATGGGCTGCGCCGAAGGACGTTATCTTGAAAGTCGCTGGTATTTTGACTGTAAAGGGTGGTACAGGTGCCATTGTCGAATATTTTGGAGAAGGAGCAGAATCCTTGTCTTGTACCGGTAAAGGTACAATTTGTAACATGGGTGCGGAAATTGGCGCGACAACTTCTACATTCGGCTACGATGCTTCCATGGAACGTTATTTACGTGCTACTGATAGAGCAGAAGTAGCTGATGCAGCGAATGCCATTAGGGAACATTTGACAGCAGATCCTGAAGTATACGCCAACCCTGAACAATATTTCGATCAATTGATTGAAATCAATTTGTCCGAGTTGGAACCTTCTCTGAACGGTCCTTTTACACCGGATTTATATACACCTGTTTCGCGTATGCGCGAAGAAGCCGCTAAAAACGGATGGCCTACTCGGGTAGAATGGGGATTGATCGGTTCCTGTACAAACTCTTCTTATGAAGATTTGTCAAGAGCAGCCTCTATCGCTAAACAGGCTATTGACAAAGGACTCCTTACGAAGGCAGAATTTGGTATCAATCCTGGTTCTGAGCAAGTTCGTTATACAGCGGATCGTGATGGTCTGCTGAAGACGTTTGAAGATTTGAATGCAACTATTTTTACAAATGCTTGTGGTCCTTGTATCGGAATGTGGGATCGTGCCGGTGCAGATAAACAAGAAAAAAATACGATTGTACACTCTTTCAACCGTAACTTCGCCAAACGTGCGGATGGTAACCCGAATACCTATGCTTTCGTCACCTCTCCAGAAATGGTGGCAGCGATCGCTATCTCGGGTGATTTGGGATTCAATCCGGTAACTGATACGTTAACCAATAAAAACGGTGAACAAGTAAAATTAGACCCGCCAACAGGAGACGAATTGCCAACAAGAGGATTTGATGTGGAAGATGCAGGATACCAGGCTCCAGCGGCAGATGGTTCCGCCGTTCAGGTAGATGTTTCTCCAACTTCTGACCGTCTTCAGTTATTGGCACCATTCCCTGCTTGGGAAGGTACAGATCTTAAGGGGCTGAAACTGCTGATCAAAGCAAAAGGTAAATGTACTACTGACCATATTTCCATGGCTGGTCCTTGGTTGAAATACCGTGGCCACTTGGACAACATATCCAATAACATGTTGATTGGAGCAGTTAACTACTTCAACGATAAAACGGACTCCGTTAAAAACCAATTGACAGGTGAATATGGACCTGTCCCGGCTACACAACGTGCGTACAAAGCTGCTGGAATTGGATCTATCGTTGTTGGTGACGAAAACTATGGTGAGGGATCTTCGCGTGAACATGCTGCGATGGAACCCCGTCATTTAGGTGTTCGTGCCGTACTAGTCAAATCATTTGCCCGTATCCACGAAACCAATTTGAAAAAGCAAGGTATGTTGGCACTGACATTCGATAACAAGGACGATTATGATAAAATCCAAGAAAACGATGTCATCGATATCATTGGATTGACCACCTTCGCTCCTGGTAAACCATTGACATTAGTACTGTGCCATGAAGATGGTACTCAAGATGAAATATTGGTGAACCACACCTACAATGCACAACAAATTGAATGGTTTAAAGCAGGTGGCGCATTGAATATCATTCGTGCCAATCAAGCGAAATAACCTTATGCGCTAAGACCGATCTTATTTTTAAAAACAGGAAGGTTTTTGTCGAATGAGAATATATGAAAAGGGGCCTCGCTTAAGCGAGGCCCCTTTTTTAGTCTCTTATGACTACTGCTTTTCATTTTGATTCAGGAAAACGAATTTTCCATCAAACATATCGAGTTTTATAACCGAATCCCGCGACACTTTTCCGGAAAGAATTTCCTTGGACAGCTCATTCAAAATACGTTTTTGGATAACGCGTTTTAACGGCCGTGCACCATATACGGGATCGTATCCCAACTGTGCCAACCAATCCAATGCCTCATCAGTAGCCGTGATGAATATGTTTTGTTCAGCCAATTGTTTTTGAACAGTGTGGAATTGCATACGGACAATGTCGGCAATCTCTTCGCGGCTCAACGGCGTGAACATGATGACTTCATCTATACGGTTCAAAAACTCTGGACGAATGGACTTCTGCAATAACTCAAATACTTCGTCCTTGGTTTTGGCCACGACCTCCTCTTTGTTGCTGTCATTCAATTGGGAAAAATTCTCCTGAATGATATGCGAACCGGTATTAGACGTCATGATGATAATAGTGTTTTTGAAGTTCACCACACGACCTTTATTGTCTGTCAGACGGCCATCGTCCAATACTTGGAGCAAGATGTTGAACACGTCAGGATGAGCTTTTTCAATCTCATCCAGCAACACGACCGAATACGGTCTGCGGCGTATGGCTTCTGTTAACTGCCCGCCTTCATCATACCCGACGTAGCCCGGAGGCGCACCGATTAAGCGTGATACGGCATGACGTTCTTGATATTCTGACATATCGATACGAACCATTGCATGCTCATCGTCAAATAGGAATTCGGCCAATGCTTTGGCCAGTTCGGTTTTACCAACGCCGGTAGTTCCCAAGAAAATGAAGGAGCCAATAGGGCGTTTGGAATCACTCAATCCAGCCCGTGAGCGGCGAATAGCATCGGAAATGGCTTCGATGGCTTCTTGTTGACCTGCCACACGTTTGTGCAGTTCCTCTTCGAGGTTTAGCAATTTCTCCCGCTCGGACTGGATCATTTTGCTGACCGGAATACCCGTCCAACGCGACACCACATCAGCAATGTCTTCAGAAGTTACCTCTTCTTTTAACATCCGCTTGCTTTCCTGTTTTTCGGCCAGCTCGGCCTTCAGCTTTTCAACATTATCCTGGGCTTCTTTGATCTTGCCATAGCGCAATTCGGCAACCTTACCATAGTCTCCAGCCCGCTCAGCCTGTTCAGCTTCCAATTTATAATCTTCGATATGCTGTATCTCTTGGTTGACCCGGTCGACCAATGTTTTCTCTGCTTGCCAAGCCGCTTTCAGTGAGTCGCGCTCATTGGATAGATTGGCAATGGTCTCGGATAATTCAGTGACTTTCTTTTCGTCTTTTTCACGCTTGATAGCCTCTCGCTCGATTTCCAGTTGCATAATGCGGCGATCCAACTCGTCGACCGCTTCGGGAACAGAATCCATCTCCAGGCGCAATTTAGAAGCGGCTTCGTCCACCAAGTCTATCGCCTTGTCAGGCAAAAACCGATCGGTGATGTAACGTTGTGACAATTCCACTGCTGCAATGATCGACTCGTCCAAAATACGCACTTTATGGTGCGTTTCGTAACGTTCCTTTAGTCCCCGAAGAATAGAAATGGCATCTTGCGTATCAGGCTCATCTACCATAACCTTTTGGAAGCGGCGTTCCAAAGCCTTGTCCTTCTCAAAATACTTTTGGTATTCGTTCAAAGTGGTTGCTCCGATAGCCCGCAATTCACCCCTTGCCAAAGCAGGCTTAAGGATATTGGCGGCATCCATGGCCCCTTCACCACCACCTGCACCTACAAGGGTGTGAATCTCGTCAATGAATAAGATGATTTCCCCATCGCTGTCGGACACTTCCTTCACGACAGCTTTTAGGCGTTCTTCAAATTCGCCTTTGTATTTTGCGCCGGCAATTAAAGCGCCCATATCCAGCGAGAACACGGTTTTTGTCTTCAAGTTTTCGGGGGCATCGCCTTTGATGATGCGGTGGGCAATTCCTTCTGCAATAGCGGTTTTACCCACGCCGGGCTCACCAACTAAAATGGGGTTGTTTTTCGTGCGTCGTGACAGAATTTGCATCACCCGTCGGATTTCTTCATCTCGGCCGATGACCGGATCAAGTTTTCCGGATGCTGCAAATTCATTGAGATTGCGGGCATACTTACTCAGCGCATTGTAGGTTGCTTCTGCATTTTGATCCGTGACACGGCTGTTGCCACGTAATTCCTTAATGGCTACTTTCAGATCTTTTTCGTTCACGCCCTGGTCTTTCAATAAAGTCGAAGTCTTATCACTCGAAGATAAGAGTCCCAACAGAAGATGTTCTATGGAAACAAACTCATCATTGAACTCCTTCAGGTAGCTCTGTGCTTTTTGCAGTACTGCTGCCAATGCGTTGCTTAAATAAGGATTGCTACCGCTCACTTTTGGCAAGGATTCAATCTGTTTATCAGCTTCTGTCGATAAATAGTTTAGATTGACGTTGAGTTTCTTAAGCAAATGGCTAATGACATTTTCGTCCACCGTTAACAGCGCTTTGAGCAGGTGAATTGGTTCGATAGCCTGTTGCTGGTGGCCAACCGCAATCTCCGATGCTTTTTGTATGGCCTCTTGAGCCTTGATGGTATAATTGTTGAAATTCATAGTTCTTGTTATTTTCTTTAAATTTTTGCCTTATTACAATATATTATGGAGATAACAATTTAAATGCCTTTTTGATTGCTATATAGATTTCGGACATTTTGGCATATTAATCGAAGTTTTGTTGACAAAATGTCTATTTTTTATTTTTTTCTTTTTGATTTTCAGTTATTTATTGATGTGATATGGCTAAATGCGTAGAAATGCTTGCAAAAAACGCATTAACTATGGATATTTGCAACGTCAATCTTTAGATGATTGCCTAAAAGCCTCCTTAGCTCAGCTGGTAGAGCAACTGACTTGTAATCAGTAGGTCATTGGTTCGATCCCGATAGGGGGCTCAAAAAAACAACAAAGCCCAACGAAAGTTGGGCTTTGTTGTTTCAATTGCGATAGCTCAGTTGGTGAACCCGGAGGAACTGGATAATTAAATTAGTCTATCACTTGCTTGATTCTATTCTAATTTCTCTTTCTATGCAGATTTGTTCTAAAAAATATGCATCATGGGATACGACCAATAATGTTCCTTGATAATCTTTAATTGCCGTTGTCAAAATGTCGGTATTTTGAATATCCAAATTATTGGTCGGTTCATCTAAAATAATTACTTCCGGGGCTTCTCGCCAAACGGTTAAACAGCATAAAGCCAAGCGCATTCGCTCCCCACCGCTCAAAGTGGCGCATGATTTATCCCATGTTCCTTTATCAAATAAGAACCGATTCAGTCGAATCTTTATCTCATGCTCTTGCCATGCTGCTTGGTTAAATGTCTGTGCTTGCTCATATACGCTTATGCTGTTGTTGATTAAGGAATAATCTTGATCTATATAAACAATATGATCGGTCTTTCGTGAAATCTGTCCTTGTGTTGGAGCTAATTGTCCAAGCAATATATTGATTAAAGTCGTCTTGCCCGAACCGTTCTTTCCGGAGAGTGAAATGCGGTCACCGCTTTTTATCTGGAAATGAAGGTTTTTCGGCCATAGAGCTGTATCCTTGTAAACATGGTTAATATTCTCTCCTTGAAACAAGATTTTTCCGCTATGGAGTTTACTGTTATCAAAATCAAATTTCATCTTATCGCTGTCCGGTCTTTGAGCACGTAATTCGGTTAATTCTTTTGACAAACCACTAATTTTTTCGTTGTGCACGGCCTTCATTTTGGAACTGCTTTGTTCGGCCTGATTTCGCAAGCTGTTCATCATGATTCTCGCCACACCAGCTTTTTCTTGTTTTTTCTTACCCCGGGCGTCCATTTTCTGTTGGCGTTCCGCGTTCTCGCGTTCCTTTTCCTTTGCTTTCCGAATTTCCTTCTCTTGTGATTGAATGCGATGTTGCCATGCATGGTTTTCAATTTCCTTTTGTTCCATGTAAAAGACAAAATCTCCTCCATATGTAGAGAGTTTCCCTTTATTACATTCGTAGACCGTGTTCAACAGGCCTAATAAGTTGCGGTCATGGCTTACCGCCAACAAGGTGGCTGAAGTGTCGGCAATAGCGTCATAGAGTTTTTTCCGACTATCGATATCAAGATGGTTGCTTGGCTCGTCCAATAAGATAAAAGAAGGACGATGTACCTCGATTCCGGCTAATAGAACCTTTGTTTTCTGGCCGCCACTCAATTGCTTCATGGATTGATAGAGGTTTATATCGGGCAGATCCCAGTTCTGTAGGGCCTCTCGACAGCGTTCTTCAATTGTCCAATCGTCGTTCAATATTTCCATATTCAACTCGGTAACCTGTCCGTTTAATATCTCATGTAATGCCCGTAGCTTGTGAGATATGTGTAATGCTTCGGCGATGGTCAAGTGATCATATTGACCAAATATCTGCGGTATATAGTAAGGCGATTCCGTAGCTATGATTTGGCCTTTTGTGGGTAATAACTCTCCCGCAATAAGCTTTAACAAAGTGGATTTTCCAGACCCGTTATCACCAACTAATGCCGCTTTTGCATGGCGTGGCAATGTAAAGGTCAGGTTATCAAACAATAATTCTCTATTGGGATGTATATAGGATACGTTTTGTACAATAAGCATGTTTCTTTCTCTATAAAAGGTAAATACAAGATAGGCCACCAATATAGATGGTGTTGCTTAACTTCTGGAAAGAAATGGGATATTACATGCTGTTTATGCGTATTTCGTAAGCAAAGATAGTGAAATAACCCCACAAAATATAAAATATTTAGAACATGGAGATTATACGATGCGGTTGGCAATGATGACTACTGGCTTGTCGTCTGATTGAGTGGTGAAATAAATATATTTGTCGCCCCCTTCCTTAATTTTAAATTTTTTGCGGATTTCGTCCACTTTCAACGGAAAGTTCTTTGCGATAACATTGGCTTTGCCGAGATTGTTCTGCCTCTTAAAGACGGAGAGTGGAATTGCAGCATCGATTTGGTGGATTCGTCCCGGAAAATCAACAACTAAAGATTCGGAAGTGTACAAATGGCTATGAGGGTGTAGCTTGTTTAAAGCATATGTCACAGCCAACGATTTAAAAGCGCCAGCTTTCGTGAGGGCTACATCGGGTTCATAAAGATAGGTTAGCGGATCGCTATAGGAGGGAAGCGCATTTCGCTCTTGGGCATCATCGAAAGTAAAACCTTGTGTTACGCCTTGATATATGCGTATGGCGTGTATCTTGGTGTCTCCTGTGTACCCTTTTTCCTGAACAAAGATTAATTCCTTGCAATCATTGTCTATGCTTAGGACGTAAACATCTTTTACATGAGGGAGGGATTGCAAGGCTAAGGAGATGTCCAATAGTGGGGCCGTTTTCGTGATGAGTGTGCGTGCCTTAGCGAAAAACAAATCTTGATTTTCTAAAATATTGGGTTCGCAATCTTCCAACCGAAAAACTTTCTGATGCTTCACTCTTCTCGACGGATCGGAATAGAGATAATCGAACGGTGTGTGACAGGACTGCAAATAACCTATTCCGTCGCCTTGATGAAATTGAATATTTTCGACTTTCAGGGCATGCATATTGTGGGCAACGATTTCGGAAAGTTTGGGTTCAAGCTCACAATGGACTATTTTTTTTGCTCTTTGGGCAAAATAATAACTATCTACACCAAATCCGCCCGTTAAATCAACTAACGTACTTCCGGCTATAATCAGTGAAGATTTAAAACGCCCGGTTTCTGAAGAGGAGCACTGCTCCAAATTGAGCTTGGTTGGGTAATAAAGGGATATATCCTTAGCAATCCAGTCTGGAAGTTTTTTTTGGCAACGTTGCCATCCATCTACTTGATTGGCTAATTCAGAAGAAGAAACGCTTTCAAAAGGTGATTTTTTTAAGGCAATAGTCACCGGGGCATCTGTTCGATGGTTTTGGATATACATTTGCACTGCTTTTGATAGAATTTCTTTGTTCATGTTAAAAAGAAATTAGTTGTCAGTAGTTGATGATTGGCAACGATTGACAAATCATTTTCCAAAAGATCATCCCAATTGTGAAGATCACAAAGGATACGTTTTTATATTTCCAGATGATTGGCAACGTCCTTCACGAGCAATTGGCAGGTATAGCTATCTTTCAGCTCGCGGATGATCTTTTTGTTGATAAGTACGCGATCGATAGTTTCTTGATTGAAATATCGAATAGTGATCAATTCCAAGCCCTTTTCTACATTCACCCTGTAACGTTTCTCCAATTCAGCCAATAAGGAATTCACATTCCTGCCCGTATCGTCAATACTGACTGAAAAACTGATAGCGCTGTTATGCATCATGTTGATTTTGATGCGATGTTCATGGAAAGCATTGAATATATGGCTGAGATTGTCTTCCACGATGAACGAAAAATCGCGGGGCTGGATATTGATAAATACCTGGTTAACCTTAAAGATAAACGAAGGAATGGGCAACCCTTGGTTGGTCGTTCGGATCAAAGTTCCCGTAGCCTCTGGATGAAGGAACGAACGGACATTTAGGGCTATTTTTTTGTTTTGCAATGGTTTGATCGTCTTAGGATGGATGACTGTTGCTCCGTAATACGTCAACTCAATAGCATCTGTATAGGAAAGCTCCGGAATCAACTCCGTACGGTCGAACCATTTTGGATCGGCATTTAATACCCCCGGAACGTCCTTCCAGATGGTGATACCCTCTGCATTTAAGCAAGAGGCAAAAATAGCGGCAGAGTAATCCGATCCTTCACGGCCCAAGGTGGTGGTGAAGTTTTCGGATGTAGAGCCGATAAATCCTTGTGTAATAATGATATGTTCGTCAAGTATATTGGGAAGATCTCTGCGGATCTTATCCTCGGTTTTTGCCCAATCCACCTTTGCCTCTCGGTAAGTGTTGTCTGTAAAGATATAATCGCGCGCATCTATCCATTTGGTGGAGATACCAATGTGGGACAGGTAAGCCGCTAAAATTTTGGTGGAAATAACTTCGCCTAGAGAAACGATTTGATCGAAAAGGTAGTCGTAAGAATCCTGCGGATCTTCTTCTAATATCCATTCGACCTCTACGAAACAGTTGGCTATTTCATCAAATATAGGATGGTTTGCTACGCCAAAAAGCTCCTGAAGGATATGGATATGTGTCGATTTTACCTGTTCCAACAATATAAAGGCCTGCCCTGTTTGTTCCACGAAGTGGTTCGTTACCTCTACCAATCTATCCGTTGTTTTGCCCATGGCCGAAACCACAACTAACAATTCGTCATCTCCGTGGTTTGCAATAATGGACGCTACATTTTTAATATTTTCAACATCTTTTACGGATGCACCGCCAAATTTATATACCTGCATTTAATCAATTTATAAGGTTTGGTTAAGGGTTGATGTATTTCTTATAAGTGCATTTCCATTTTTGGTGAGGATATTTTCCAATTCACCATAAGGTATCAACAATCGGGTAGGCCCTTCGGCATAGGGTTTTATTTCATATACATTATAGTAAAACAATATTCCTTCCTTTGTCAGACCGAAGTTTTCTGCTAAGGCGAACGCACTGTTGTCAAAAAAATAACCTTTTTCGAAACCTGTTGTGTCATTTAAATGCTCTAGTTTTCGAAAATGTTTTTCAGCAAGATCCTGAAGTTTTTTGGTATCTTGGACTACGTCTGTCAAGGTCAGTTTCTTTTTTCTCGCTATGTCATAATTTGACCAAATAGACACTTCTATGCCATGTGCACCGCCTGTATATTCGCTGATGCGGTTCTCCAGTGTGAGCAATTTGCCATTATTGAACTGCACACGGCAGTCAATATCCTTAAACCAAGCATGAAGTTGTGGCATTTCACTATGCAGTTGATCTTCGGCATATTCGTCATAGCCCCCCAAGAAACTTTCTGCGGTCTGTTCTATCGAATCTTCACCGTCCACCAATATTGATGGTTTTACCAGATCGTTGATTTTTGGCGTAAATATCGGAAAGGAAGCTGTGAAGATAGTAGTGTCCAAGCGTTCTTCCGATGCTACAAAATGCGGGCTAAACTTCTTGAAAACACGGATTTCATAGGTCAGGGTGTCTTCTGCGGGCACGACTGTTGATGTGTCTTTTGTGCTTTCTCTGTTAGCAACGCTGTTGCCTCCGGAACTACATGCCATTAGAAACAGGGGCATTCCCCATACGTATAAAATAATATTGTACAACTTCATCAATCTCTAAAATTCAATGAAACATTTATCCACTCTCCATCAAAATCGGCATTGTACTTCTTGTAGAAATGAATAGCTGGTTCGTTCCAATCTAACACTTGCCACATCATGCCGCTATAATTTTTCTCCTTGGCATACGTCACTGTTTGATCGAAAAGAAGCTTCCCAATGCCTTTGCCTCTTTCATGTTCTGTTACAATGATATCTTCCAGATACAGCCTTCGGCCTTTCCAAGTAGAATAGCGAATATAATACAGTGATAGACCAACGATTTGTCCTTCTTTTTCTGCCACAAATGCGCCCCATATCGGGTTTTCGCCAAAACCGCTCTCAACAAACTCATCCATTGATACAGTCACCGCATTTGGGGCTTTCTCATAAATGGCCAACTCCTTGATCAGTTCGAGCATGGCCGGACAATCAGCCGGTAGAGCTGTTCGTATTGTCGTCATTTTTCCAGTTTATAATGTTTGATAACTCTCTTTCCAAATATTGTACTGCCCAAACGTACCATGTTGCTGCCCTTCTCGATCGCTAATTTATAATCGGATGACATGCCCATTGAAAGAATATCAAAATACGCTTCTTTCCTGAAAAAACTTGCTTTAATGCCGTCAAAAAGCATTTTAAGCTCATAAAATTCTTCTTTAATAACCTTTTCGTTTTCGGTATTGGTAGCGATTCCCATGAGGCCACGCACCCGGATATGTTGCAGTTGGATATATTCATCGCCTCTCAGCAATTCAATCAGTTCTGCATGGTCAAACCCGAATTTTGATTCTTCTTCAGCAATATGTACCTGCAATAGACAGTCGATGACTCGGTTGTGCTTTTGGGCCTGTTTATCAATTTCTTTCAATACTTTCAACGAATCCACGGACTGTATCAACGCAACGAAAGGAACGATATACTTGACCTTATTGGTTTGCAGATGACCGATAAGGTGCCATTGAATATCCTTTGGCAAGGCTTCCTGCTTTTCGATCAGTTCCTGCACCATGTTTTCTCCAAATATGCGTTGCCCCCTTTCATAAGCTTCCATGATCTCTTCATGGGATTTGGTTTTAGAAACGGCCACCAACGTTATGCCAATGGGTTTAAGCTCCGATTGCAATGTCTCTATATTTGTTGCGATACTCATTTTATGATGGATTTCAACGTAAAAGGCCTTAATAAAAGTGGTTATTTAAAGCCTTTTTGTAAATTTGTACAAACTTACAAAATGCAACGCTTATTACTCCTTATATTGGTATCGTTTTTTTTTATGGCTTCTTGTCATAAATCGGATCAGAGAGGGATTTTGTCTGAAAAACAGATGATAGAACTGTTGACAGAAGTCCATTTGATTGACGGGTATTTGAATACGTTGCCCATTGATAGCTCACGAAAGGTTATCAACGCGCTATATGAACAAGTGTTTGCAAAGTATAGAATAGATTCAGCCACTTTTCAGCAAAATGTATTGTATTATCTTGGCAATCCGGTTGCTTCCAAGGAATTGTATGCGTCTATTACCACAAAACTGCAGGGATTTGAGCGAGAACTGCATCAGGAAGATTCGATCAGAACCGCTTTCGTCACGGATAGCGTACGTCGTGTAAATTATTATTTAAAGCTAGAAGAGGAATCCAGAAGACTGATTTTTGAATACCCTAAGGATACGTTGCCTTATGACTACTATGATGCATTTCCAAAATTGATGGATGCTTTTAATATTGGGGTGAACAAACCACAACCAACGCCATCAGAGTTGCCGTCTCCCCCAGAAACCTCTTCTTCATCAGAGATGCTTCATGAGGAATCACGGCAGCCATTGCCCGAAAGAGCAGATACTGTGGACAGACCGGCCAAACCTCTAAAACCTTTACAGATACAACCTCAGTAGATAAAAATATTGGAACACATGATTTTTCCACAGAATGCCTTAGATAAATTGGGGTTTTTAGAGATTAGGAACCTGATAAAAGAGAAATGCTTGAGTGAGCCGGGAAAGGAAATGGTGGATAAAATCCAACCACAGGTAAAACTTGATCAAATAGATAAATTTCTGCGTCAGACACAGGAATTTAAAGACTTGATTGTCAATGACGCACCTCTTCCGGTAGATCATATGTATCCGATTAAACCATTGGCCGAGAAGGTAAGGATAGAAGGGGCATTTTTAATGGAGGAAGAGCTTTACCGCATGCTGTTGGCGTTGCGCACGGTCTTTGCGATTATCCGCTATTTCAATGAAAGAGAAGGACAATATGCAAGCTTGGAACTGTTGTTTGAGCATCTCCCGATAGAAACTAAAATTGTGCGGCAAATCGAATCGGTTATCGATGAGCGAGGCAAAATGAAAGAAAATGCTTCCCGGTTATTGTTGGATTTGACGCAGCAGATTTTAAAAAGTGAACAAGAGGCGCGAAAGCGTATTGACCAAGTGTTTAAGCAGGCGCAGCAGCATGGCTGGACAGCGGACGGGAACTTGACTATTCGCGATGGGCGTTTGTGCATTCCGATTTTGGCAGAAAATAAGCGTAAGGTTAAAGGATTGATACATGATGAATCGGCTACCGGACAAACAGCTTATATAGAGCCAGAAGAGGTTTTTCATCTAAATAATAAGGTAAGGGATTTGGAATTTGAACGCAGGCGGGAAGTTATCCGTATCCTGACCGAACTTACAGCAGCACTTAGGCCCCATGTTTCCTTATTGCTGTCTTATCACGGATTGTTGAGCAAGCTGGACTTTGTGCGGGCAAAAGCGTTATTTGCTCTTGAGATCGAGGCTGAAATGCCCGAGCTCTCCAAAGAAGCAGAAATTCACTTGGTCAATGCGCGTCACCCTTTATTGTTTATCCATAGCAAAAAGGGTCAACATTCGACGGTTGTGCCCTTGCATATCAAGATTGATGAACACGACCGTGTGATTTTGGTGTCGGGACCGAATGCCGGCGGAAAATCTGTTTGCATGAAGACTGTAGGCCTTTTACAGCTTATGGTACAAGCCGGATTGCTTATACCGGCAGATGCTACATCCAAAATAGGTGTTTTCAGGCAGTTCTTTGCCGATATAGGAGATGATCAGTCTATTGAAAGTGATTTGAGTACCTATAGTGCACACCTTTCGAAGATGAAGCATTTCACGGAATCTGCAAACGCGCGTACATTGGTGCTGATTGACGAGTTTGGAACTGGTACTGATCCGTTGTTTGGCGGACCGATTGCCGAGGCTGTATTGGAGGCCCTAAACAAAAAAAATGTGCGGGGTGTCATCACAACGCACTATTCCAATTTGAAAGTTTATGCCAGCAATACGCCCGGTTTGGAAAATGCCTCCATGCTCTTCGACAACGTGGCTATGCGCCCTTTGTACATTTTGCAAATCGGCAAACCAGGAAGCTCCTATGCTTTTGAGATTGCTGAAAAAATAGGTTTGCGAAAAGATATTCTGGAAGCTGCCAAGAACAAAATTGGTAAGCAACAGAAAAGAGTAGATACCCTTTTAGTGGATTTGGAGCGGGATAAAAAACGAGTTCACGACACGAAAACAGCAGTTTCCAAGCGTGAAAAGGAATTGGAAACACTCCAAAATAGATACGAGGAATTGCGTGGCCATTTGGAGGAAAACAAGAAACAGATTATTCGCGAGGCGAAGGAAAAGGCCCGGGAAATACTAAAGGAAGCCAATAGGTTGGTGGAAAATACCATTTCAGAGATCAAATCTGTTCAGGCGGATAAAGAAAAGACACGGGCCATTCGCAAAAAACTGCATGAGACTATTGATGAGCATACGCAAAAGAAAACCCCGACGGTAAAGATTCAACCCGATCCTCAAGAAACCATAGAGGTGGGAGACTGGGTGAAAATTTTAGACACCCAAACAGAAGCTCAGGTATTGGAAGTGTCGAAAGGCAATAACCTCATTCTGGCATTGGGCGAACTGCGAACAGTGGTTAAGAAAAATAAGGTGCTGAAGTTGCATGGCAAAGAAAAGGCAACAGTTGTCAAAAAGCATAAAGCGATGTCAATGGAATCGATTGCCGATTTTCAGCCGGAAGTTGATGTGCGTGGCATGCGTACGGAAGATGCGTTGCGCCAAATCGAAACGGTGCTGGATAGGGCGGTCATGATCGGTTACCCGAGTTTGAAGATTTTGCATGGTAAAGGCGATGGAATTCTCCGGAAATTTATTCGGGAATATTTGCGAAAATATAGCCATGTGTCGCGTTTTGAAGACGAGCATGCAGATAGAGGAGGAGACGGTATAACCTATGCCTATATTAATTAATGGATAACGGTGAGTGTCTGTAAGGTTTTAAGAAAAATAATATATAGATAAAATGTTTGACTTCGAAGTAGACGAAAACCTGACTTCGGTATTGGTGTCTGTTTTATGTGGCGCCATTGTCGGGTTTGAACGGGAATTTAAAAATAAATCGGCGGGATTTAGGACCGTGGTATTGATTTGTTTGGGCTCTACGGTATTTACCATGATTTCCCGGATGGGAAACCTGTCGGACGACCGCATTGCGGCTAATATCGTTACAGGTATTGGTTTTTTGGGTGCGGGGGTCATCTATCAGGGCAAATTTTCGGTTCAAGGACTGACAACGGCTGCTGTTATTTGGTCGATGGCTGCCGTAGGCATGATGGTGGGGTTTCAGCACTATGGTTTCGCCCTGATTCTGACAGCTTGTATGGTGGTGGTGCTATCGCTTTTCCAAAAGATGGAATTGATGCTGTCCAATATTTATTTTGCGCGAAATATCCATGTGACATTTGAAAATGTAGGCTTGGCTAAGCTAGCTGAATTTGAGCAAACCGTACAAAAACATCGTGTAAAACTAAACAGGAAAGGATGGGAGAAGAAAGGGCAACATTTGACTATCCTTTACGAGTTGACGGGAACGCGTAAAAATATTGGGAAAGCCAATGCAGAGATCATCTCATTGGATTATGTGTATGCATTTACCAATTTGTAGCTTTCTCTGAAACAAGAGCTTAAATAAAGAAAATAAAGTTAAAGGGGTTCTAATTGTGTAGCAGACCATCGAAATCTATGGCAAGCAGGTTTGCCAATAATGAAATATAGATCCGCCTGCCGGTGGATCTATATAACAATTTTTTAACAATACTATTTATTTTTTAAAACTTAGCACCAACAGTCAATACGGCATTCGTACGTTGATGCTTGATATCTGCTACCGGATTGGTGGTATTCCAAAATTCCTCATATACTAGATAAGGGCTTACCTTATACGTATTGATCATATGTACGACCGCCAAATCCAAGTAAAGCGTGTTTGTTAGCTTCATACCCAAACCTAAGCTGCCACTATACTGTTGATTGTCTGCATTTTTATAGGGATTGCCATAGTAATTGAAACCCGCTCTACCGCTTAATGTATTGGTCAGTAGCAATTCACCACCTATACGTGCATTTATCGCACTTTGATAGGCTTCCTTAATACCTTCATCCCAAGCGTTTTCTTGAGAAGCATTCAAATTCCCAATTGTTCTCAATTTCAGTGTGCTATAGTCTACGTATTCTACGTCTGCAGACAAGAGGCCTTGACCGAAGAATTTGGACAGTCCTACACTAAATTTCCAAGGTGTGATGATTTTATAACGATCTTCAGTTTGGGCCTCTGGAGTACCATATTTAGGATTCCAATTTGGAGACTCCGGATCATAATAGTCAACATCGATCAAGCTACTGGTATAGTCTTCGACAGTTAGCCAAGTGGGCGATGTGATAGTGGCACCGATATTCCAATCTACCGAGGGTTTGAAGATGGCTCCAATTTTAAAATCGACTCCGCTACCTTCTGATTTCTGCAGAAAATCATCAACCAGTTCATAGTTAGCTTCTACGAAATCATAGTCGGGGCTATTGGGGTCTGCAATGGTCGAATTAGGATTGTCAGCCAGTATAGAAGCTCTGTCTTTGGTTAAGCCGTTTTCCGCAAATTGATTGGAGTTTTCATAGCGGAACTGGGTTAACCCAAAGTTGGCGCCTATATAGAATTTGTTGTTGTAATTGGCGCCAAAGGCCAATGCTGTACGTGAATTAAACCCTTTAACAAGCACGTCACTGATCTGATTCTTGTTGCCTGTTTCTCTCGTGATGGGGAAATAACCATCGTTTGCATTTGCAAACTCTTCGATCAACATCATGTCATAGAGATTATCGGCAAATGCTTGGTCGCCATAATCTGCAATATCATCGGTATAGGCACTTACAATGGTATTGTTGGGGTTTACACCCTCATATCTGACATTATTTGTAAAGGTATTGGTGTTTTCATAGCTGAGCCCCACATTAAAATTTTGCCAACCCGAATATCCTTGTGCCTTGGGGAAGTGAAAAAGCACTCCGGCATGGTCAATGCCAAAGCGTCCTTTGTTTTTAGAAACATTGTTGCCGAAATAAGAGGCTTGGTTTTGAGCATTGTTGTAATTCAGGGTAAGTGAAATATCCGATTGTCCGAAGAATCCCAATCCCGCAGGATTGCCCGTAATGGAACTGATATCTCCTCCTAATGCAGTCTTGGCATTGCCAAGTCCCTTGAAACGAGCTGTTCCACCATTGTTTTCTTGAGAAAAGGTTAGTGCATCACCAACAAACTGAGCTTGTGCCGATAGGCTGATGCCTGACACCAATAGAGAAGTGAAAAGTATATTTTTTAAGTTCATATTTGAAGATTTTGATAAAAAAATAGCCAATACAGATAATTATATTGGCTATTGTTATAAAGGTCTTTTTTACCTAACTCTGCCACCGCTCGATCTGGAACCACCACTCGAAGATGAGCTACCTCCTGAGCTTCTGGAAGAACTGCTTCCGCTAGACACGGAACTACCGGAGCTTCTGGATGAGCTGCTTCCACTGGACACGGAACTACCGGAGCTACGTGAAGGCGTGTAAGACGAACCCGAACTTCTGGAAGTAGAGCTGCTATTAGACGAAGGTGTAGAAGATGTCCGTGAACTTCTAGATGTACTTGTACTTGGCGTCGCTGTACTTGGACGTGTTGTTGATCTAGATGTCCCTGTTGTAGAACTTTGAGGCCTTTGGGTAGATGTTCCTACTCTCGAACCTGAAGTTGAACGGGTTGTTCCGACCTCTGAACCTCTGTTTGTTCCGGAAGTGCGAGATGTGCCCACCCGAGAACCGTTATTTGTTCCAACTGTATTTCTCGAAGATTCTCCTCTAGACACATTACCGTTCGCATTTCTGGTTCTGGAAGTGGTTCCGACAGCAGACCGTTCGCCTGTACGGGAAGAAACACCTGTTGAGGTGGCTCGACCGGTTAAGATTCTTCCATTGGCATCCCGAGCAACAGCACTATTGCTCCTTACCCGAGAACCGGTGCCGATTCTTGAATTGTATCCGTCGCGCGACGCAGATCGTACAGATGAATTAGCCGGTCTAACTGTATACCGATTGCCACCAGAATAATGGTTGCCGTAATAATAGTTATTGTATCCGTAGTAGGGATGACCCCAGGAATTGTATCCCCAGTAGCTTCCGTAGCCATAATAAGGGTAGCCACCCCAACCCCAACGGCCGTAACCATAGTAAGGACTTCCCCAGCCGTAGCTGTAATACGGATAACCCCAACCTATACCGAACGACCAGCCGGGACTGTAGCCCCAACCCCAATTGGACCAACCTAATCCAAAACCGGCATATCCGTACCATGGGTCAAACCAAGGATCATAATAGCCCATGCCCGGAGAGGCATAATAGAATCTATTGATACGGTTGGCATACTCCAAGTTGCTGTCATATTCATAGCCTTCTACATACTCTTCGTCGGCGTATTCGTCAGCATAGTAATCATTTTGGGAATATTGCTCCTCTTGTTGTCCATCTGTATAATAATAATCCGGACTCTGGTAATTTTGGGGAGCTTGGGATCGATTATTATACACATCGTCTTTGTAGGCGACCTGCCTACTTGTCGAACACGAGCCGAGTGTAATGATTGCGGCTAACGTCAGACTTCCGAATAATAATCTATTTGTTTTCATGATATCCAATACAAGTTAAACTTTCGTTAATACACGTCTTTTTACTATCTTAGACCCGCATTTGTGACGGGGGTTTAATCCCGAAAATCAAAAATATAAATAAAACTTTAGTTAAGGCTAAAGTTTTTGTGATTCAGGCAGAAAATGACATGAATTGTTACAGAAGTTTAAACAAAAAATAATGGGAAAAGGAATAACAAGTCGAGGTGAGGATTACTCGCAATGGTACAATGACTTAGTGATTAAAGCAGATTTGGCAGAATATTCTGCTGTTAGGGGCTGTATGGTCATCAAGCCATACGGTTACGGTATTTGGGAACGTATGCAGGCTATTTTGGATAAAAGATTCAAGGATACCGGACACTCGAATGCTTATTTCCCGTTGTTTATTCCCAAATCGTTCTTTTCCAAAGAAGCTTCGCACGTAGAGGGGTTTGCGACGGAATGTGCCGTGGTAACGCATTATCGGTTGAAGAATGACGGAAACGGGAATATTATCGTGGACGAAGATGCGAAGCTGGAAGAGGAGCTCATCGTGCGCCCAACTTCGGAAACCATTATTTGGAATACCTACAAAGGTTGGGTGGAATCGTATCGCGACCTTCCGATTTTGGTAAATCAATGGGCCAATGTGGTGCGTTGGGAAATGCGTACACGTCTATTTTTACGCACAGCTGAATTTCTGTGGCAAGAAGGCCACACAGCCCATGCCACGAAGGAAGAAGCCATTGAGGAGGCTGAAAGGATGTTGGACGTATATGCTGATTTTGTGGAGAACACGTTGGCTGTGCCGGTGATTCGGGGACGCAAAACCGAAAACGAACGTTTTGCCGGTGCGTTGGATACATACTGTATTGAAGCTCTTATGCAGGATGGTAAAGCCTTGCAGGCCGGAACATCCCATTTCTTAGGCCAAAACTTTGCGAAAGCCTTTGATGTGAAATTTACCTCCAAGGAAGGAAAGTTAGAATATGTGTGGGCAACGTCCTGGGGTGTTTCCACCCGTTTGATGGGCGCATTGATTATGGCACATTCGGACGATCAAGGGTTAGTGTTGCCACCTAAGTTGGCTCCTATACAGGTCGTGATTGTGCCGATTTACAAGACAGAAGAAGAAAAAGCAACGATCGATCAATATGTGCATACGCTTACGGATACCTTGAAATCAAAAAACGTTTCTGTGAAATACGATGACCGTGATACACAGCGTCCTGGTTTCAAATTTGCGGAGTGGGAACTAAAGGGCGTGCCATTGCGCGTAGCTGTCGGTGCGCGCGATATGCAAAACGGCACGGTGGAATTGGCCAGACGGGATACGCAAACTAAAGAAACTGTACTGCAAGAAGGTTTGGCAGACACCATTGTCGAACTGTTGGAAGTTATCCAAGAAAATATTTTCCACAAAGCCTTAAGCTATCGGAACAGCCACATCACGGAAGTGCATTCCTACGATGAGTTTAAAGAAGTTTTAGAACAAAAAGGCGGTTTTATTTCCTGCCATTGGGATGGCACCGTAGAAACGGAAAAACGCGTAAAAGAGGAGACCAAGGCTACTATTCGCTGTATTCCTTTGGAGGCAAAGGAAGAAGATGGTGTTTGTATTTTTACAGGCAAGCCCTCTAAAGGTCGGGTATTGTTCGCTAAGGCGTATTAATCCCCCTCAAAAGGAAAGGACTGTTGTGTTTTCTGTTATGCATTCCGATTTTCATCGGAACAGGCTCTACGGCGCAGTATGTATTGTTTGCTATTTTTTCTACAAATGTTCAATCTCCCGACAAGTCGGGACTGGCTCTACGGGATTTTCGAAGATTTCAGCAATAAATACTCCGTTAGGAGTAAAAAGGTTTGTAGATATAACGGCATAAAATAAGCGGAGCGAGCCATAGAGCCTGTCCCGATAATCGGGATTCGCAACATTATCACAGAATTGTGGTATTGAAGGCAGAACACAACAGCCCTGCCTCAAAAGGGGGGGCTTGCCTGTATGGTTGATGAATGAAGGGTGTATTATTTGCAATAATATGAAGTATATTTATTTCTTTTTGCCATTGTGTTTGTTCTTTACTTGTTGTGTTGGAACGAAAAAATATAATAGGTATGTACTTGAACAGCTGAAGTATGAACGGTCGGAAAATATACCGCAAATTAACTTCTCTTATACGGGTGATGTACGTGAAGATTCTGTAAAGGTTTCAAAACAGAAATCTTATTTTATTCCCGCTATATTTTACTGGGGGATTAGGAATACAATACTATGTGAAATCAATCCACAAGTGTATGCAGATTATTTTCAAGAGCGTTTTAAAAAATATAGTCAAGAATTGGGTTTGTTAGAGCGGTTGAATGGGCGTCGATTGGATATTTCTCTGGATTATATGCCATCTTCGTTTGTGTATGACTTTAGTTCCCAAAGTTTTATTTTTGTGTTTGCGTATGTGACGACAGGATACGAGAAGATTATCCCCGAAAATGGATATCGCCCAATACTGTTGAAGTATGCTGTTGATGCAGAAGACAGTCATGATAGGGTTGTTGGAGATATGACGATGAACGAATATCAAGAGCCTCTGACAAATGTTTGGAAATCCACAAAAGGTTTTACAAAACATTATATGAATACAGCAAAGTCGGGTATTGATAATATGGCTAAAAACGCCGTGCTGCAAATTCTTGAAAATGTAACATGATTTTTGATAGAAAGTGACATTGTTAAAGTGAACATATTAATTTTAGGTTGCGGTTGGGTAGGAGAATATTTCGCCCGGAAGATGCAAGATTTAGGTCATCGGGTCTATGCAACCACCACGAATATAGAAAAATACCGCCGTTTACAAGACAGTGGTATTTTTGCTGTTTTATGCGACTTTGATAAAACAGTTAACCGCAATTTATTTCCCGAAAAGGTAGACTTTGTGCTTAACAGTATTCCGGCTGTGAAGCGCTTGGAACACGTGCAGTTAGCCAGTCGTTTTGACCGAATAAAGGCATTATTAGACCAAATACCCTTTCAAAAGCATATTTTTTTAAGCTCCATAGGCATTTACCCGGACATAGACGGCTTTTTTGACGAAGGTGCGGAAATTGTTTCGTCCGGTAATCTGCATGTGGCCGAGCAAAAGATGCTTGCTTTGTCCCATACTGTCGTTTATCGCCTGGGAGGCCTGTTTGGCAAGAATCGGGTTTTTGCCAAATATTATGAAGGCAAAATCTGCTCAACCGGAGAGCAACCGGCGAATTTTGTGCATATAGACGATGTTGTAGAAATCATTTGGTTAGGGTTCAATAGATTGCTTTCGTCACCTGTATATAATGTTGTAGCACCAGAACATCCTTCGAAAAAGGAAGTGATTTTGGCGGCTGCCCAAAAATATGGCTTTGCATTGCCTTTAGCTTTTGAGGATAGCGATAGCTTCCAGAAAAATGTTTGTAGTGATAAAATTGCTGAAGAGTTTGGCTATATCTTTTTATATCCCTCGCCGTTGAACTTCTGACAAATATCACATTTGGGCAACTGGGTAATAGACCACTTCGCTCAACTCTACGGGACAGTGCGGGGATAACAATGAAGAACTGAAGGTCTCCTTGAAGATATTTATTATCTATGACTTGTGATGGAATTGTTGCCGTGCGAGCTGACGTTGAGGTATTATA
>JBEBRE010000016.1:0-39406 GCA_040394995.1 Sphingobacterium wenxiniae | reverse complement strand
GGGATTCGCAACATTATCACAAAATTGCTACATTGAATGCAAAACACAACAGCCCCCCTCAAAGAGGGGGGACAGACATCGTTTAATATCAACTTAGGTCTAAACTTGATGCGTATAGAAGCATCTAAGTTTATCTCCACCCCAATTCCGGGGCGACATGTTCCAGGATGGCCGAAAGTATATGCACATTGTAATCGACGCCCAACGTGTTGGGAATAGTCAACAGCAAGGTATCGGCTTCCTGAATCGCTTCGTCTTGCGCAAGTTCTTTGACAAGCTGTTCCGGTGATGCCGCATAGCTCCTTCCGAAAATCGCCCGTTTGTTCGGTTCGATCACCCCTACTTTGTCTGTACGGTCGGCCTCATGCCCAAAGTAGAGCCTATCCTGATCGTTAACAATGGCAAATATGGAACGGCTTACCGACACGCGGGGCGCTCTTTGATGGCCCGCCTTTTTCCAGGCATCTTTATAAAGCCTTATCTGCTCTGCTTGCTGGATATGAAAGGGCTTGCCACTTTCATCATCTTTCAGCGTAGAGCTCTGCAAGTTCATGCCTTGCTCTGCGGCCCAAATAGCCGTGGCATTTGAACCCGCGCCCCACCATATCCGGTCGCGCAGGCCCGGCGCATAAGGCTCGAGCCTTAACAGTCCCGGAGGATTTGGGAACATGGGGTTAGGATTCGGACGGGCGAAGCCAACGCCGTCGAGTTTTTCCAGAAATTCCAACCCTTTACGGCGCCCCATGTCGGCATCTGTTTCGCCCTCTGCAGGTTCGTACCCGAAATAACGCCATCCATCGATGACTTGTTCGGGCGAGCCTCTGCTAATACCCAGCTGCAGACGGCCTCCGGAAATGAGGTCGGCCGCTCCGGCCTCTTCAACCATGTACAACGGGTTCTCGTAGCGCATGTCTATGACCCCTGTACCGATTTCAATTTTCCGCGTACGGGCGCCAATGGCGGCCAATAGCGGAAAAGGCGAAGCCAGCTGTTTGGCAAAGTGGTGTACACGGAAATAACCCCCGTCTAAACCGATTTCTTCGGCGGCCACCGCCAAATCGATTGACTGAAGCAATGTGTCGCTGGCTGTACGCGTGCTGTATGCCGGATGGTCGGCCCAATGGCCAAAAGATAAAAAACCTATTTTTTTCTGCTTTGATACTGTCATAACCTCTTCATTTGCTCATCACAAAGCTACGGAATGTAAGGTGGCCGTATCTTGATGTATGTTAAGAAAATATCCAATCGTATTCATGGAATATCGGAAATCACGAGTGGACAACAAAACGTAGCGGTACCCCTTATGGGTACCCTAAAAAAAGAAAAACCGCAACCCATTAATGACCATGGACATTCCTTTCACAGCACCTTTTGAGAGCACTATTCCTGCAATATCCGTGCGATCTCCTCAAAGCCCATTTCCTGGGCCAGTTGCAATGGGGTTTTCCCATTCCGATCCGCAAGGTGAACATCGGCTCCGGCATCCTTTAAAATCTGCACAATAGTCTGGTATCGCTCACTGCCGTCTCCCAGCACGATGGCCTCGAGTAATGCTGTCCAGCCCAAATTATTCACGTGGTCAATGGGAAAACCTGCTGTATTGACCAAGACCTGAACAGTCTCTATATGGCCACGCTCGCAGGCAGGTATAAGTGCAGAGCCATGGTACCGGTTGAATACATCAAAACGGGCGCCATGTTTAAGGTAGAGCTTCACCAATTGGGTTTGGCCACTTGCACCCGCATATAAAAAAGGACTGTCCAGATTATTCGCCTGCATATTGACATCTGCTCCGTGATGTATCAATAGCTCGGCCATGTCAGCATGTTTGTTGATCGTCGCTATCAACAAAAGGTTTCTTTTCTGTTGATCCTGCGTATTCACGGCCACACCTTGTTCCAGCAAAGCTTTTACCGCATGAATGTCGTTATCGGCGACATGTGCTATAATCTCTTGTTGCATAACAGCTGTCTTTGATGATTTGTCCGTTCGCTGTTGACAGACATTTAACAAATTAAAGGATAATAAAATGAAAATAAACTTCATGATAGAAAGATTTGGCCAATTAAAATTTATCCATAGATTTCTCCTCACCAATTGGCAGATCAAAATGACGTTTTGAATGCTTGATGCATCTTCTTTATGCGTTCTAAACGCAAAGCTCTTTGAGCTTCTCGATCAGTTTATACCCAGATACCATAGCTCCAGCCTGGAAATAATAGTTGTTGGCGTCCATGGGCATTTTGCCATTGAGCAGCGCTCCTTGCGGCATCCTCTGGCGTTCGCGTATGCCCTTAACAAGCGTATCGTGGCTGATACAGCCCGCGATGTCATAAAACCACTGCAAAGGCCCGATAATCTCCTTAAAATCTTCCTGGGTCGGGGGGGTGTCCATTTTGGTCGTCTTGGTAGCCTCGCTAAACTTCTCGTGATCCTTGAGAAGGGTCTTGGCATCTGGCTTGATACGAACCAATACGAAGCAGTCGTAATATGCACTCTTGCCCTTGCCGCGATCGGGAATATACAGTCCGTTTTCGTCCCAGTCTTTCTGCTCCAGCAACAGCAGATGAGCAAAATGGGCTGCAGACTTCACATTGAGGCGCTTACCGTTGGCCAGCAGATCGCCATTGTCCCACTTCCCATAGCCATAGATGCCGAAATCCAAGTCGCTGACGGCAATGCCTTCAGCCGCCAACCGATCATGCAGGGCAATCTCGGCCAGCTTACCCTGAAAGGTATTGGCAAACATCTCCAAATTATCACGCACGAGCCATCCTCCGCTACGTTTCGCCCGATGATGCCCTTCCTCGCCGTACACCATGTCGTAGGCAAAGGGTAACGCATCCTCGACCTGTTGGGAGGCCACAGGAGTATCCACAAAAGGCCGCTTGCGCGTGATGCGATAAGTATTTCCGGAAACCGACATCTTTGCCATAGCTGGATATAAACGTTTTTGTTTGCAGGACTAAAGATAATAAATTGGTAGATAAAACACGATTTGGCAGGAAGGAGATTTTAGCTGTTTTGCACTGCAAATAGTTTTCTAAAATGCGTAACTTGCGATAATTTTGGAAAGGGGACTATGGCCGACAAGAATAAAAAAGGTACGATTTGGATTGAACAATTATTAACAGAAAAGCTCAAGAACAAACACACTACATTAGACAATCAGGATGCTTTTCTGACCCATAGCCTGACGGCACACCACAACGGCAACTATAGGAGCGAGGCTCTGAAATATGCAACGGCATTGTTCTTGGACAAAAACATCGTAGCGGATAAAACCTTTGTGGCCTCCGAGAAAGATCTAAAACGCTTCGCGCCATTGGACGCTCCTTTTGGACAGCCGAAGAAACCCAAGTTTGCGTTTATCGATCTCTTTGCCGGGGTGGGCGGTTTCAGAATGGCCTTGCAACGTCTGGGAGGTGCGTGTGTATACTCCAGCGAATTTGAACCCAACGCCAAGTACACCTATGCACAAAATTATGGCGAGGTTCCTTTTGGGGACATCACCAAGGAGGAAACCAAAAGGGCCATTCCCGAGAAATTTGATATGCTCTGTGGCGGTTTTCCCTGCCAGGCTTTCTCCATCGCCGGTTATAGAAAGGGATTTTCGGATACCAGAGGTACCCTGTTTTTTGACATCGAGGAGATCGTAGAACAGCACCGGCCAAAAGTGGTCTTTCTGGAAAATGTCAAAAACCTTCTGACCCACGACAAGGGCCACACCTTTCGGGTAATTAAAGAAATCTTGGAAGACAAATTGGGTTATGTGGTGTACCATAAGGTGCTCAACTCCATGAGCCATGCCAACGTGCCACAGAACAGGGAACGGATATTTATTGTAGCGTTTGACCCTAAGCGCGTGCCAAACCACGTTCGCTTTAATTTCCCAGAACCTATACCGCTTACAACCTCCATCCATGATGTGCTTGAAACCGGGAAACAGGCTGATAAATATTACTACAGGAAAGACCACATGTATTACCGGGAACTGGATAAAACCATGACATCGGTAGATACACTCTATCAGTGGCGTCGCGTGTATGTGCGCGAAAACAAGAACAATGTATGCCCTACTCTGACCGCCAATATGGGGGCGGGTGGACATAATGTCCCATTGGTTCGTGATGAATATGGCATTCGGAAGCTGACACCGCGCGAGTGCTTCTCCTTTCAGGGATATCCGAAAGATTTTGTGCTTTCGCCCCTACTTGCCGATAGCAAACTGTACATGCAGGCAGGAAACTCCGTGACCGTTCCGCTTATACAGCGCATCGCTGAAAAAATAATAGAAGTGCTATGACCCGTTTCGCCCAGCTCGATCAGGACAATAATGGGGAATACCTGAAATTGCTCGGCGCAATTGCTAAACTATCGGGACTTTTCTCTGACAGCGCTATTCCTTTGATTAACTATCGTGTGGCCGAAAATATTTTTTGCAGAAGCTTTGGGGCGGAAAACCTGAGCCGATCTGACACGGCTTTCGACGCAAAGTTTGAAGGAATGGGCATCGGCCTGAAAACCTTTACCTGTCCATCGAACTACAGCACGGAAAAAATAGCGGAATTCAATTCGCTATCGAAGGAATTAAAAAGCTATTCTGGAAAGGAGCTAGCCTCAAAATTGGCCGAATATAGAAATGAACGCATCGACTTGGCCAAAAGAACATATGGCATAACAGACTCCCTTTATCACATCGTAGCCCGTCGGGAAAGAGAACTGCTCTTGTTTGAAACGGATTATGAGCCGATCAGCGTTGAGAATATAAAAAATGTGAAAGACAACGGGGCAAGCCTGAGTTTTGATGACAGTAGGCACCAATATACGTTCAACTTTTCCAAGAGCACGCTATTTCGGAAATTTGACCTACCCCACCATGCCTTTAGATTGCCCGTAGAAATCATAGAGGACCCATACGCTTTGTTGCTTGAACTGTTTGAAGACAAAGTATTGGAGCCTGCAAAAGACAAGCTAAGGAGGGGAATAGATTATGTGATACTGCCCCTGTATGGCAGACATCACAAGAAAAAATTTGTCTACGAGCGCAGTGGCTTAAACCAATGGAATGCCGATGGTCGCCCGCGAGATCCTGGGGAGGTCTACATTCCTATCCCGGCAATTATCCATCAGCAATTTCCACATTTTTTCCCTCCGAGAGACCAGAAGTTTCACCTGAAGGTACCAACGAAGGAGATATTGCGTGCGAAGGTTTGCCAAGCAAACTCAAAAGCATTGATGACCGACCCCAATAAGGCATTATCGGATTGGTTACTGAGAAGGGTCTTGCGGCTAGATGAAGGAGAACTCGCCACCATGGAACAGCTTGATGAACTGGGCTTTGACAGCGTATTGATCACAAAAGAAAATGCAGATAATTACAGTATCGATATTATGCCGACAAACGCGTTCGAAAAGTTTATTATCGATGAAACCTTTGTTATATAAAAGAATCGTTTGCCTGAATATTTCCGTTAAATATTTCCTAAACGGCATGTCGTAAAACACCATGACGGCATATGCCAATAAGACCATGATTACAGTACCTACAACAATGACCAAAGTCAATTCGGTAGAATCAGAGTACATATACGTTAGGATGGCGATTTAAGCGCCCATAATGCACAACGGGGCAAAGATAAATTCGATAATGAATACAATTTGCCACAAAGGGGGGTAACAATATGTCTCAAAATCTTATATCAGATTAAAAACGTACATATTTTATCAACTCAAATCTTCTTAACTATGAAAAAATTGTTTACAAAATTGACTGCGATGGCACTACTCTTTTCTTGTACCATTTCCTGTAGCAAGGATGAGGATCCTCAAAACAATATACAAATTGCCCCACCAAATGCTTCGTCATTCATGCATCTGCGAAACCAAGCACTGGCAAATATCACGCAATCTGTCACTTTTAAAGCCGAAGATGGTCTACATTTTGTGTCGGAAAAAGGGGCTGTGCTGGATATTGGAGCAGGTGATTTATTTGATGACCAATGGAGCACTGTACTGGGCGACGTCACCTTGTCCTTTATCGAGATCTACGATCGGGGCAACATGGTTGCTACCAACAAAGCCCTGATGGGGCGTAATAGCAATGGCGATCTGTTGCCTTTAATTACCGGAGGGCAATTTTTTGTCGAAGTAAGGCAGGGTGATCAGGTGCTAAGACCGGGAGGGCATTATAACCTTTCGGTAAAAGCTGCACATACAGGTGGATTAGATAACGACATGTTGCTTTGGCAAGGTGAAATTAATGCATTCGGTAACCTCGTTTGGGAAGAAGTCGATACAGATATAGACCAAGGTGGCGAAATTGACGAAGAAGGAAATCCTATAGGAGGTGGAATTGGTGTTGCAGGGTTTGATACAAACACCGCATCGAATACCTACGACTTCTTTTTGAACAATTTTGGCTGGGCAAATGTAGATCGGTTTGCCATTGATCCTCGGCCTAAAACAAAGATCAAAGTAGTCGTCCCTGAAGCATACAACGCCACCAACGCCGCGGTCTATCTAGCATACGAAGACACCCCAGGTTTATTGGCACAATTAGACATTTACCAAGGGGCCGAAAAACTATTCACTGAACATTATGGTTTTGTGCCGATTGGCATAACCCTGCATGTGATATTTGTGACCGAAAGCAACGGTGCGTATGCATTTGCCATTAAACAGGCTACCATCAATGAAGATGATGTGATCACTATTTTAGATGATGACTTGCAGATTAGCACGGAAGAAAACCTAGTCGCACAAATCAATGCGTTGAATTAAACAATAATGCTCATTAAACCCAAAAGAGGCATCTTAAACAGTGCCTCTTTTGGTGCTAAAATAATTCATTAGATAGATCCGTTTAAAAGCCAAAGCACTGTTTTTATACCTGAATAGCTTTTTTTAGAAAAGCATTTACCTGAATCTTTTCGTTAAATATTTCCTAAACGGCATGTCGTAAAACACCATGACGGCGTATGCAAATAAGACCAAGAATGCTTCGTACCAACCATTGGAAAAATCTAGTTCGCGTGGTCTTTACTTCGCCAAAGAAACCACAAGCCGCGTATTGAGCGTCGGACTCTTGCGGACCAATTTTTTATCGACCCATACACAAAGCATGCTCTGATCGCCCGGTTGCTGCGGATCCCAGTCTTTCTTCCAAATGATATCCACATCGTGCTGATGGTAGCGTAGATTACCCAAGAAAAAATAATCCCATTTGTCTTGAGGCAACAACGGCTCCAAGATAAATTCGTTATCATGGGACGCTTGAAAACCCAGAAGGTCTTCGATGACGATGTCGGGAAACGTAGAATGGAAATAGTCCTGTTCGCCACCAAATGCCTGACCATCGCTGGGGATATACCATTCGCCGATGTTCGGCCGTTCTTTGCCGTGCATGTGGGCCAGCTTTTGAATGTGATCGTACAACAGTTCTTTGTCTTTCTCCTGTACTTCTTTCTTATAATGGCGCAGGTAGTTGGCGTAGCCCTTATATACAACAGAATTTTGAAACGGCCAGCCACGCCCATTCCAGGCATATGCCTGTTCATTATAATAGGGATGCTGTCTTTCGGCGGTCGTCATTCCGGCGTTGTGGTAAAACCCTTGCGGGGAGGAAAACATGTCCCAGGCTTTTTCATATTTATGCTGTGATGCAAGCGGAATCATATTAAAATACCATGGCGTATAGCCTACCGACTCTCGTACCCTCGCTTCGTAATCGCCGATTCCAAACACATTGTCTCCGGCACTGTACGTGTTAAAAAACTGATCGTCCTCATTCCAAAGTACATCCAAGACCTTCTGCTGTATCGCTTGCGCACGTGATGCATACATTTTGGCTTTTTGGGAGGAAGAACCATTGGAAGTGTTAGCGTTATCCAATTGATATAAATCAGAAAGCGACCGCATATTGGCATAGGCGTATGCATTGACAGAAGGACGCACCAAATAAAAATCCGGATACCCTTTGCGGAAGGCTTTGGGAAATTCTTTCGCTTGAGCAGATTGCGCGGCTTTATCGGTGGTGCCCCATCCCAGATAGTAATCTCTCCAACTATCAGCTGTATAGATATCATAGGCTCCTTTGCTCTCGATCAATCCCAAAACAGCGGAAAGACTAAACTCCATCCCATCATACAGGTCCAAGATCTTATACATACCGGCTGTTTTGGCATCGGGTTTATGAACCGTAAACAGGCTGTCCCACACATGTTGGTGTTTTTCCATATGCGGTAAGATCTCATGGAGCCAAACCCTATCGGGGTGTACCTTTAAAAATGCTTCCACACCATCGATCATCCAACTCGAAAAATGATGGCTTTCCGGCCGACTAAGATAGGTGAGAAAGTTTTCATTCTCCCGCTGGTTTAGCCGGGAAGCCGATCCTTTCATGAAATAAGTGGCATAGGAATTCAAAAACTTGGGGTCGCGCAACCAACGCACATCGTAAAACTGGTGGCCAGCAGGGCAGGTGATGGCCCCACTAAGGGATGCCCAATTCCTTGGGCCGAAAAATTCTGTCACGACCCAATATTGCTGTTGATCTTCCGGGTCATTGTATTCTTTCAGGTGTTTACTAATCATCCACCAACGATAGTTGTACACTTTGGTGATGGTATCGTTTGAACTGAGAAACAAAGGAACATTCTCCTGCAAAAACACCTTGTTGTTCGAGGCATTAAACGGTCCGTCAGACGCAGGACGATTAGGATAACTGTTGAATTCGTCAATCTGCGAAGAGAGAGTATCCTTCGACGCGAGGCTTAACCGTTGCCATTCACGTTCATACAACATGTTTTTAGAAGTAGAGCAAGATATATGAAAGCTCATTACAAAAAAGATGATTCCTCCAAAAAGAGCCGTGGAGATATCGATCTTGCTAAAAATGGCCTTTATATTTTGTTGCATAAAGAATGTTCTTTTTCTCATTTAATTGCGTTGTAAATCGTTTTAATTAGTTATCCTGCAAAGTAGCAAAAATCTCTATTCTTTCCAATTGCAAATTATGCCGGGAAAGCTATAAGGGCAAGCGGATTTTTATCAAAAGCATCCCGATGAAATGCAACTTTTGTAGAAATATTTTTCAAAAAGACTACCGCATTACCGGTCTTCCTACCTTCACTTATCTTCATACGAACTCCTCCTCCAATTGATTAGCAGATCACCAAAACGTTTAACCAGTTCCGGATATTGCGTGACAAGATTTCGGTTTTCGGCGCTATCCGTGCGGAGGTCGTATAACTCCGGACGGCTTCTATCCACATTCATCAAAAACTTCCAATGGCCCTCTCTTAAGGCCAGAGACGGGCTTCTGTTCCTGCCTTGGGGGAAATTAAAGGCTGTGTCGCTCCTGCCATATTCCCAAAACAAAGTAGTGGCCCTGCTGGAAGCCTTCTCCAACAAGGCAGTACTCCTGTCCTCTCCATCAAACCGTTGTTTGATTTCCTGAGGAACTTTAATACCCGCAAGAGCACTCAGAGAAGGGAGCAGATCTATAGCTGCAAGTACCGAAGTGCTGTCCACCCTACCTTTAGCAATCTTCTGTGGCCAGCGTGCGATAAACGGAACGCGTATTCCTCCTTCATACAGCGATAATTTGCTCCCTCTTAACCCTGCGGACCTATCCTGTCTGAAATTAGGCATCGGGCCATTGTCGCTGGTAAAGATGACCAACGTATTTTGGTCGATGCCCAATGCTTGCAATCCTTCCATCAATCGGCCCACTTGTTTGTCAAGCTCCGTCAAAACGGCGATAAAACTTTTTTCCTCATTAGGCTTGGTCGGGTATCTACCAATGGAATCATCTCCGGGCACCCAAGGCGTGTGGACATCATCGATCCATAGGTTCACAAAACTGGGCTGATCTTTGTTCTTTGCCAAAAATTCCAATGTTTTATCGATGAGATAAGATGTGCGGTTCCATCTCTTTATACTATCTTGGTCGCTCCATATCCAGTCTGCAGCGGTCAACAAAGGGTCAGGTGCAGGACTTTCGTATGTCCCTGCCCAATCGTCAAAACCATATTGGTCAAAATTGGGTGCATCTGTGACATCTCTGCCCCCTCCTAGATGCCATTTACCATAATGTGCCGTTGCATATCCATGGTCTCTCAATAGCTTCGCCATAGACCACACCGTGGTATCCAGATAATCAGCTTGTTCAGCCGCCTTATTGGCTTTTCGGGTATGCAGGAAAGTAGTAAAGTTTAATTTTGCGGGCGAAATCCCTGTTAGAAGACCTGCGCGCGACGGTGAACAAATCGGCGCTGCGGTGTAATAATTGGTAAACATAACGCCTTCCGTAGCCAATCTATCAATGTGGGGCGTGGCATAGACATTGTAATAACAGCCAATGTCGCCAAAACCCAAATCATCGGTCAATAGGATGATAATATTAGGCTTTACCTGCTCCTGAGCGAACCCTGACGCGCCACAGATTAACGAAAAGAAGATGCTACCAAACAGCTTTAAAGAACCGGTTTTTTTACATAATGTTTTACTTCGCATAAAGAACAGCATAAATTAAGGTAAACCTTGTGCATGATAAGCGCTCAAACTATCATCGTAAGGGCTTAAAATAGTCCCTTTTGATGATGCTCACAGACAACACGGATGGACACAGAAATGTTTTCCGGTACTGATCTGCAAGAATATGTGCAACTGATTAATTGATATTATCGGCCCATATTTATCTGTATAGCAGCTCTCAAAATCAAGCCGATGTCTCCATATCCACTGACTTGACCAATTAAAGATAAGGAAAAACAAATGAAAACGATCGAAGCGGAGGTGCAACAATATGCCAAAGAGCATTAAACCATACCCTTAACAAATAAATCCTCGTAAAAATTTTATCGCAAACATTTATCGATCGATATTCCTTTTTATCGATCTGGGCTCTTTTTTGCCGGAAATTCCGGTGCTTATGGAAGGAAGGTTGACTATGTTTGTCGGAAAAAAATGAAAGAAAATGGAGAAACAGATGACAGTTCGCCAAAGTAAATTCGCATTCCTCTTATGGTGTGGCATTCTCGCTCTGAGCGGTGCCTGCACAAAAGAGAAGGGAGGTGTTGCCAAAGAAGAAATCAACTTCATACCGCAAAAGGGGTACACCTACCACTATCGGCTCACAGAAGACGGGCAATCCCACAACGTGACTGTACGCAATCTTGGCGTACGGGATTCTGTGGGTTTAAAAGTGCACAGAATCGCGCAGGTCATAGAGGGGATGACGCTATACACCGATATGTATGTGAAAGATGGCTATACGGTACATGTCAACCATCTGCCTTCATCTTTTTATGAGGTAGCCAAGGCCGTTGAAGACGGTGTTATTGCTTCTGGGGGTATCTATCACGGCATGGATATCGTAGGCTATCCGTCCATAATGAAGGTCAAAAACAGTTTCGCCGTCGGGAGCAAAGTTGATTTCCCGGGTCCACATATTGAGATGAACACGCGATACTCCACCAAGACACTGGACGAGGAGTGGACGCTGCACCGCAGTTATTTCACATTGGTATTTGAACCCGAGAACGTACTAAAGGTTGAGCAGGTAAAGGTGGGAGCAGGTAGCTTCCGGTGTATACACTATGCTTTTACAGCATTTAGCGAGCAGGCCCATTACGAGAATGGAGGGATGGTGGAGCAAAACTTTTTTGAAGAGAAAAATGCCCTTTGGGATGCTCCGGGCATCGGGGTGGTGAAGAAAGTGTCAACCACGGAAGAAGGTGAAACGACCTTGGAGTTGTTGAAAATAACCAGCAATTAGGTCGCCACATGTCACGATATGTGACCACGCTGTTCGCTAACGGACACCCGATTGTCCACTAGCGAACAGCTGACAAGCACAGCAAAAAGCACAAACAACTAAAAAACAACATCTTATACATTTGGCAATAGGCTTGTATTTCTTTTGGCATGATAGAAAAAGGGTAGGCACTCAAAAAGGAGAGGGCAAGGAAAAGAAGAAAATGGATTCACCGATTTTTTGTCCCCTCTTACCGAGAAATAGCTTGGATTCATCTAATCGTTATTCGGTAAATCTGTTCGCCACCCTACCTTTGAACTATCAAATACGAAAAAGGAATTATTAAAAATATTTAAAAACTTAAAAACACAAAAATGAAAAAGACATTAACAACCATCGCCACTGCACTGATCATGATCGCTTCGTTCAGCTCTTTTGCCGCAGAAAAGTACAACCCATTGAAAAATATGGATTCAAAAGAGATCGTCGGCAGCTATCTGGAAGCAACAACACTGGGCAGTGTTGACCTGAACAAGTTTCTCTTTGCGGATGACTTCGAATACCGTAATGTAAACAACAAAGGCGTGGCCAAGAAGAAAGCTTATACTGATTTTCTGAAAGCGAACAAGGGCGTGAAGTTTGACTGTAAAACGAGCTACGAGATTTTGGACCAAAGTGGAGAAGTATGTGTTGCCAAGGCTACCATGAAATTCGACACGTTCACACGGGTAGACTTGATTACCTTGAACCACGACGAAGACGGCTGGAAAGTAAGCAGTGTCACGACCTCTTATCCTGAAAAATAGCAGGGGAGAAACAAAGATTTTTGTTTAGTTTAGTTAGTTAAATCTAATGGTGAAGCCTACAGCAATGTAGGCTTTTTTTGTAGTATTCATCAACCTCGCTCGATTTATTATCGAAACAATTGATATCCGGTTTTCTGATCTCTCCCTTTACAATACTTCCATAAGCTTTTCAAAGGCCATGCCACGAGAGGCTTTTAGCAAAATCAGGCTATTTTGTATCGGTTTTTCTGTGAGTGCCTTTTTAGCCTCCTCGGTCGTTTCGTAAAAAACCGCCTTGTCGTTGCGCAAGGCGTAAAAAGCCTTGCCCACAAAAATAACACGTGCTACATCCAATGATGTGGCCTTTTCGATCACCTTTTTATGTTCCTCCGGAGATTCATCTCCCATTTCAAACATATCGCCCAAGATGATCGTCTTGTTGTTCCCTTCAATAACAGCGATGTTATCCAAAGCAGCGGCCATACTGCTGGCATTGGCATTATAGTAATCGGCAATAACCGTATTATTTTCGGTTTGGGTAATTTGGGACCGGTTGTTTGTCGGAACGTAGCTTTCCACTCCCCTATTGATCTGTTCTGCCGTTAAACCAAAGGCACGCCCTACTGCAACGGCAGCCAATATATTCTCAGTGTTATACGAGCCTGTCAAATGGGCAGAAACAGTGTAGGATGGGCCATTAGGAAGCCTCCATGAGACAGTCAGCAAAGGATCAGCACGCTCCAGTTTCCCAATGACATCATTCGAGATCGAGAAGCCATAATGCACGATATTGGCTATCTTACGGGCCTTTTCCATTTCTACAAGATGCGGATTATCACTTTGCAGGAACAACATGCCCTCATGTTGTTTTAGGAAATCATAAAGTTCACCTTTGGTTTTTTTCACCCCCTCAAAAGAGCCGAAGCCTTCTAAATGTGCTTTTCCAACGTTGGTAATCAGTCCATGGGTCGGTTCGGCAATCGCGCAGAGAAAAGCGATTTCTTCTGGATGGTTGGCCCCCATTTCGATAATGGCGACCTCGGTATGTTCCGGAATGGACAATATGGTCAATGGTACGCCAATGTGATTGTTAAGGTTTCCCTTGGTGGCATATACCTTATATTTTTGGCTAAGCACGGCATTCACCAGCTCTTTCGTCGTCGTCTTTCCGTTCGTACCCGTGATGCCGATAAAAGGAATGGAAAGCCGTTGTCGATGGTAATGGGCTAACTGTTGTAAGGTCGTCAGCACGTCGTCCACCAAAAGATAACGTCCATCCTTTTTGTATGGTGCTTCATCAATGACCACATATTTAGCTCCATCTTCCAATGCTTGGTCTGCAAAAGCATTGGCATTGAACCGTTCGCCTTTTAAGGCAAAGAAGATGCTGTTCGGGGCAATGTTACGTGTATCCGTGGAAACAGATCGATACTGTTGGTACAGAGAGTATAGGTCTTGAATAAGCATATAGCAAAAGTAAGAAATAGTCGTGATAAGTAATCAGCAGTCCGTTTTTCTGAAAAATAATCTTCAATAACCAAAAGCCCAGCTGGGACATTGCAACTGATTGCAGTACATTTGTAGACTACGCTTAGAAAGACAGATAAGGGGTCTTTTTTAAGACAGCCCATAACCATTATTTCAACTGAAAAGCCTTTACACTATTGCTGTTAAATGTCGGGATATAAAGGGTTTTAGATGCGGGATGGTATCCCAAATCAGCCGTATTCATCTTGCCTCTTACATCCAACAATTTTTCAAACTCGCCATTGGCTTTGACATAGTATACCAAACCGCCCCAACAGGTGACCAAGAAATCGCCATTGCCGACCGGTTCCAAGCCATCTCCGCCAAGCTCAAATCCCTTGGCAATAACCGTGCTTCTTTTTTGATTGTCAATTTTCCACAATTCAGGACCAACTAATGCGTATAAGCTTCCATTGACAAACTTTAAGCCATTGACAGAAGGTGTGTTTTCTAAAAACACGCTGGGTTGATCGTTTCTCAACATAAATATCTTGTTCTCCCGGGTATCGGAAACGTACACGACACCATTGTCATCGACAGTTACGTCGTTCAGGAAAGTTGCTCCGGGAACGGTAATTTCGTTGATGGTATTTCCGGTAACGATATCCACCACTACCACATCCGTAATATCAGCTACATACAACAAGTCCTTATATATCGCCAATCCTTTTGGGGCGTTCATTCCCGTTAGCCAATCTTGATCTTTGACACTGCCGTCCATATTCAATAGGGCAATTCCTCCCTTTCCATCTTTGGCTGTACCGTCGCCATCAATCAATGACACATAAAGTACCTTACTCTCCGGAGAATATAAAACCGATTCGGGTATTGGCAAATTCTTGGTCTCCCACAGTTCCTGAAGTTGGTGCTGGGCAAACAGTGGCAGGGATAACAAGGTAATCGCACAACAAGTAAAAAACGTCTTTTTCATAGCAACATCGTGTTTGGTAAATGACTAAAATAAAAATAATGTTTCAATTATGGCACAAGTCAATCGTTTTCGTAAAAAAATAGCTGAAAAGATGCGGATTTCTCCACAATAATTCCAATTTTTAACCAAAATTTTATTCATAAACTTGTATTCAATGGACACATTTCTGAACAAAAACTTCCTATTACATAACGACATAGCCGAGGATTTGTTTCACAATTATGCAAAAGATCTGCCCATCATCGATTACCACAACCACTTGCCTCCAAACGAAGTGGCGACCAACAAGCGCTTCACAAATCTCACGCAAGCTTGGCTGTACGGTGACCATTACAAATGGCGAGCCATGCGGGCCAACGGCATCGATGAACAACACATTACGGGAAATGCGTCTGACAAAGAGAAGTTTATGAAATGGGCAGCAACCGTTCCCTACACCGTGCGCAACCCGCTCTACCATTGGACACATTTGGAGTTGCAACGCTATTTCGGAATCGATGAACTGCTCACGCCTACATCTGCCGAATATATCTACGAGCGGGCTTCTGAACAGCTTCAGGAAGCTTCCCATTCGACGAGAGGATTGTTGGAACAAATGCGCGTGAAAGTGATCTGTACCACGGATGACCCGATCGATTCGCTGGAATACCACCAACAGTTTGCCCAAGAGAACAGCTCCTTTAAGATGTTTCCGGCATTTCGCCCCGATAAAGCGATGAACACGGACAATATACCCGTTTTCAACAGCTATGTCGATCAACTTGAACAGGTGACCAATACCAATATCGAACATTTCCAACACTATTTAGATGCCCTAAAATCGCGTCATGACTTCTTTGCTGCACAAAACTGCTGCATCTCCGATCACGGGCTTTCCCATCTATATGCCGATGATTTCACAGAACACGAAATTATCGACATCTTTAGCAAAATACGTGCAGGACAGTATGTTTCTGCAACGGAACATTCGAAATTCAAATCAGCCATGTTGGTACACTTTGCTACATGGGATCATGAGAAAGGATGGGTACAGCAATATCACGTAGGCGCGTTCCGCAATACAAATTCCCGGAAATTTGCCACATTGGGTCCCGACACTGGATGGGACAGCATAGGCGATTATAAGCAGGGTGAATCCCTCGTGCGCTTTTTGGACCGCATGGACCGCAACAACCAACTCACAAAGACTATCATTTACAATCTAAATGCAACAGATAACGATCTTTTTGCCGCGATAGCGGGCGACTTTAACGATGGCTCCGTGGTGGGCAAAATACAATTTGGTTCTGGGTGGTGGTTCAACGACCAATTGGACGGTATGACTAAGCAGATCAACTCTTTGTCCAACATCGGGTTGATTAGCCGTTTCGTGGGCATGCTCACCGATTCGCGCAGTTTTCTTTCCTTCCCCAGACATGAGTATTTCAGAAGATTGTTGTGCAACATCTTTGCCGAAGATATGCAGAAGGGGCTTATTCCCAAAGATATCCCGTGGATCGGAAGCGTTATTGCAGACATCTGCTACAACAATGCCAGGAATTATTTTCCATTTAAATAATGAGCATTGGAAAAACTTCTGTTTTAGCTCACCTAGAGCTTTTGGCAAAATATGAATGTGCTAAACAAACATGATATTTCTTAACATATCGCTAAGATTATATAACAAAATTTAGCAGGAAAAATGGCATAAATTGGACTTTAAGCAATACCTTTGTCAAGGTAAAATCTCGTGCAATGGCAAAGGAGCAGATCTCCATTTTCGATATGTTTAAAATAGGTATCGGGCCTTCGAGCTCGCATACTTTGGGTCCTTGGCGCGCGGCGCAACGCTTTGCGCATCGCTTGAAAGAACAAGGGGCTTTAAACAACGTCGAGGGAGTCAAAGTTCTGCTGTATGGTTCCTTGGCCAAAACAGGCATTGGACACGGGACCGATATTGCCATTCTCTTGGGATTGAGCGGTGACGATCCGGTTAGCTTTGATGTATATCAGGTGATGCCCAAAGTAGCGCATATTAAGCAGTCTCGACAAATTGTTATAGATGGCACGAACACCATCCCGTTTCACTATGCGGAAGATATGGTATTTTTATATACCGAAAGTCTGCCGTTTCATCCCAATGCCGTCACGTTTCAGGCATTCCTCAACAATGGCACGGCCATCAGCGAGACTTATTATTCCATCGGCGGGGGATTCGTTGTTCAGGAAAATGATTCCGATGGGTTCTTGAGCGAGCTGGATCTGCCGTTTCCCGTTGACAATGCACAACAGCTGATGGTGTGGTGCATGAAGACCGGATTAAAGATTTCGGAGCTGGTGATGGAGAATGAGCTGGCCTGGCGACCTGAGGAAGAAACCAAAGCCGGCATCATGCAACTATTCCATACCATCAAAGACTGCATATACAAAGGTTGCCACACAACGGGCGTTCTACCTGGAGGTTTGAACGTGGAACGCCGCGCTGCAAAAATGAATAAGCGCCTATTGAAAGGGCGCGAATACGATGACTATGCATCCTGGGTACAGGCTATTCGTGAAGGAGGCAAGGATTTTGGCTATATCCTGGATTGGGTGAGTTGCTTCGCCCTGTCCGTTAACGAAGAAAATGCTTCCTTTGGTCGCGTGGTGACCGCTCCAACCAATGGCGCCTCGGGGGTTATTCCGGCCGTATTGCAATATTACATCACTTTTCACGATAGCTATCGGGATGAGAAGATCATGCAATTCATTGCCACTGCTTCCGAAATCGGCTCCATCTTCAAAAAGGGAGCAACCATTTCGGCGGCCATGGGTGGCTGCCAAGCCGAAATTGGTGTCTCATCAGCCATGGCAGCAGGAGCATTAACCGAATGTCTGGGCGGTTCGCAGCGCCAAGTATTGATGGCTGCCGAAATTGCCATGGAACATCATCTTGGCCTTACCTGCGATCCTATTGGAGGTTTGGTACAGATTCCTTGCATCGAACGCAATACCATGGGTGCCATCAAAGCTATTACGGCCGCACAATTGGCCCTCAATTCCAACCCTGATAAAGCAAAGGTGAGCTTGGACGCCGTAGTCAGCACTATGTGGGACACTGCACAGGATATGAATGTCAAATATAAAGAAACAGCCGATGGAGGGTTGGCCATTAAAGTACCACTAAGTTTACCAGAGTGTTAGGATGAAATATTGCGCATTAGCTTCAGGAAGTAACGGAAACTGCTACTATGTAGCCGATGGTGATGATGCCGTCTTGATCGATGTGGGCATTAACACCAAGCACGTGGAATTACGTATGGCCAATGTGGGAATAGACCCCTTGGATATTCAAGGCATATTCATTACCCACGAACATACCGACCACATCCGTGGGCTTTCCGTCTTCTGCAGGCGTTACCAAATACCCGTGTATCTTACAGCCGGCACCTATACCGGTTCACGCTTATACCTTCCGGAACATTTGGTGCGCATTATCCAACCCAATGACCGTATAGATGTTGGTGGTCTAAGCGTCTATGGTATTCCCAAATACCACGACGCCAAGGAACCTTGTAGTTTTGTGGTGTCTAATGGTGATACGAACATATCCATCTTAACAGATGTAGGCAGGGCCTGCGAGAATGTAAAACGTGCCATCCGTCTTTCTGATGTATTGTTGCTCGAGGCCAACTATGATGAACAGCTGTTGGAACATGGACGCTATCCATATTATTTGAAAAACCGTATCCGAAACGGTTGGGGACATATTTCGAATCGCGTATCGCTGGAAACATTTCTGGAAAACCGGACATCCCGCCTAAAACACCTGATCTTAGGACATCTATCGGGGGAAAACAATACCGTGGACTTGGTGCACCAGACCTTTGCGCCACACTGTACAGACATCAAGCTTTCTGTGGCCACCAGATATCAAGAAACAACCCTTTTTGATAGCAATATGTGGACTACTGCTTCTTCAGTGAAGGTTACGATAGAGCGTGTGGCTTATCAGGCAACCTTTTTCTTTCCAGGGGAAGACTAAGATAACGTGAGTTCAAGATAACAACCCATGTCACCGCTTTCTTCGCCTTTGGTGAGACACTGCGCGGCTTTTTTTGAAAATGCAAATCTTTCTATCATCATTTCATCCGCCATTGGCGGATTATGAATATAACCACGTCGTGCCTCGCCACAGGCGATGGTAGTGGTTTGATGATTATAGTTTAAGGGGTTCAATTACACCATGAGCCCCCCCATCGGGGGTGATATATCTCGTCAAACAGATGCTTATCCCGAGTTCACGTTAAGATATGGCCGTTGGCGTAGCAATATCTTGTTGCCGATCAATCTCCGCAAGAAGCTCTTCTTGAAAAGCATTCAGATAGTCTATCAGCTTTTGGGCTTTGCTAAAGGCCACGGAAAGATCTTCCAAGGCTAAGCTAAAATAGTGATCGTATCGTGTGGCTTTGTAAGATTCGTCCAGCCGTTCTAAAATATGTAATTCATGAGCGGTTTGGAAAAGCATGCTTATCTCCGGACTATACGATGCCAACAGCCCATGATGGGTACGCAAGGAATGGGTGAATTTTTCCTTACCCAAAAGTATGTTTTCCGCCGTGCGCAACGAAATTTCCAATACCTGATGCAACATAAAGCTTGCTTGCGCCAGATTCCCTTTTTCCACGTAAAACATGTGTCCTTCCGCAAAGGCTTTAATTTTCGAGATTTCCCGCTCAAAAAAGGCTATAGCTTCTTCTCGCCACAGGATATAATCACAGTCTGGAAGCTCAACCCGGGTCTTGGCATCAGGATGCTCAAATACCAAATTGCTCGGATGGCAGATAAGCGCTACCCGCATATTTCCGTGTTTAATTTTATGGTTGACATCCCCCGGCAGTGAAACATGGCAACGGTAGTTCGGTCTTTCGGCAACGATGAACTCACACAATGCACGAGAATCCACAAAACCCTGGTTTGCCGTATGACGAATAAAGACATAAAGGTGATGCATGGGTTTACCCATTGCCACAGCCCGATATAGAAACAGCTGTTCTACAAAGATAAGCTGGGTAATACGGTCGACGATCAAAGCCAATTCTTGATCCGTGTGAAATGTTGTATTCATAGCATCTGTTTTAGGGATGTACAACATTTGCTTCTTTTTCTTCCAAACGGACCTGCTCCGGTGTTACACAGGACGGGAATGCCATTTTCAACCCTCCGTCGAGATAGATTTGATGCAAGGCTTCCACTAAATGTGTTATGTAAATATACAGCAACAAACTGTCTTCGTGAGGTTCTTGAAAATAAGTCTTCAATTCATTGCAGGCCGTACCCGCTATATAATCAATTTCTGTCCGCCACTTTTCCAAACGCTGATAACAAAAGAAGAGCTGTATGATCTCAGCATGACCGTATGTAAATGTTTGATTTTTAAAATGAAACATCTCCTTTATCGTTTTGATTTTGGTGGATTTGGGAGAAATAAAATGCTTTAAGCGGGCTTGCCTGTAAATGACATATGCCAACTCAATATGCTTGATCAGTCGCTGACCGATATGGGTATAATCCAGTCCACTGATTTTCAAACGAAGGTCAAGTCCCGCCTGTAAAAAAAGTGCTGTCTGCCTTTTCCAGGAAGCGTACGATGTCTCACTTTCATAAAAGACCTTAATGGCCTCGATCGGATTGCTAATCTCTGCTTTGCCCAGATAGCGAAAATGTTGCTTGGATAATTTCTTATCTAATGTTTTCATATCAATGTATTTTGTGTGATTCTATGTTTACGTTACGTGTACAAACAGTTTTTTACCGTTAGCATATGGCGCTAAAACAACTGATAGATGGAGGTATAAGTGCTATAATTCGGAGAATCACTTGATATGAACGGTACAGTCAAGCACGATAAGAAAAGACAAATAGCAAAATTATTTGATTTTTAGTTTCTTTTGCGTATTTTTCATCATCATTGCATGTTTAGCGCTGGCCGCAATAGTGGCCCGCACGGTTATCATGGAACAAATATAAGATATAAATATATCTTACACAAGAAAAAAGATAAAATAATGTCTAACATCAAAGAACGTGTCCTTTTAATCGCGGAAAGCAAGGGAATTAATAAAACTACCTTTTTCAAAGACTTAGGACTATCTTATGCCAACTTCAAAGGAATCCAAAAAGCATCGGCATTAAGTTCGGAAGCCGTAGCGATTATCTTATCCAAATACCACGACATCAGTCCTGCGTGGCTAATTGCCGGAGAAGGAAACATGTATCGCGAGGATCCCATAGCTGTTCAGGATAAAACCGAACGATACGTTAGTCAAAAAGATGAGGGAACGGACATGGCCGTTATCGATGCGCTCTATAAAGTAATTGATGCTTTGGAAACAACGGTACGTTCGCAAGAAAAGACCATCACATTTTTGGAGAAACAGCTGTCTGCCGTGGAAAAGGAAATCATGGTACTAAAGAAGAATTGAGGTGCTTAGGAGAGGTAGGATTCGACCTTTTTCTGCATTACGTAATCGTTCAGCACAAAACCAAAATAAGGGATATCGATTTCCTGTACGACCTGAAAACCTTGTTTTAAATAAAAATGATATGCTTTATTGCCACGGTTAACATTTAGTTCGATGATAGGACAAGCTCTTTCCTTGGCCTGCATAGAAGCAAAATCAATCAACTCTTTTCCCAGTCCCTTTCCCTGAGCTTCCGGCAACAGGTATAGTTTCTCGATTCGAAGGATATCCGATGTTTTGAAAAAGAGCGACACAAACCCGACAGGGATGCTCTCTGACGTCAATATGAAAAACACATGCCCTTGTTGCATGGCCTCCAAAATACCGTTCTTGGAATATGATTTTTGCAACATAAAATCAATCTGTTCCTGTGACAGCACTGTTGCATAGCCATGTTGCCAGCTCTGGTGAGCGATCTGTTCAATAGTTTTCCAATCCGCTATAGAGGCCTTGCCAATCTTTGTCAAATTTCCTCCCCTACTAAAACAAATTCCTGATTATTGAACTCCAAATAGATAAATCCGTCTTGCTCTGTTACAAATTCATGATGCGCTACTTTTTGAATACCTACCAACGATTTGAGCTTATCCTCTCGGATAAATAACTTTTCTCCTTTTTGCTTCCATTTTTCATATCGGCCTTTCACCAGCACGAATCGTTTACCATCGATATACAAAACAATGTTAATCGCTCCGCAAAAATCATAAACCGCAACGGGTACTTCGTCACAAATGATATTCACCGCTTTATACCGATGAGTGATAAGATGGTGCAGTGCATCTGTGATAAGATCTGTTTGCAGAGGGAGATGCTGTATTTGCTCCTGACCATAATCCGAACCTCCGGCCGTCACTACAAAATCGACCTTAATATCTGTTGCCAGCAGAAAATCAATTGTGTAATCGTCGGTAAAAACAGTAGGACTCCATTCGAGCAACTGTCCGATATACTCGCTATCCAACGCTTCGAGAGAAGCCACAATCAGCGCCGGTTCTTGGTTTTCCTTAACAATATGGTGTGAGGACATGTTTAAAAGTAAGAAGGAAAAAGGAAAAAGTGAAAAATCTTTTTCCAAAGAAGGGACCGTCTTCTAAAAAGCCGTCGTACTTCATTTCGTTCAGTATGTCGAGGTTACAGCCTGCTCCGAAAGCATTCGGGGAGACATCTATTTAGATCCCTCCTGTCGTCGGGATGACAAAAAAGAGCTTGTAACAACGTCGTACGCCACAATTGTCATGTCGAGCCTGTGAGACATCTATTAAGATTCCTCCTTCGGAATGACAGCCTTTTAGACTCCCCAGAGTGTTAGATTACATTTCTCCCAGTTGTCGCAAGGTGATGTAGGACATCAAGCCTATGCTGGTCTCCAAAGCCCGTTCATCAATATCGAACGTAGGTGTATGCACGGCCGACTTGATGCCTAATGCCTTGTTCCCCGTTCCTAAGCGATAGAAGCAGGCACTGATTTCCTGAGAATAATAGGAAAAGTCTTCTGCCGCGGGCCAAACATCCAATTCCACCACATTCTCCGGCCCCAAAAATTCCTCGGCAAAACGGCGGGATGCATCGGTAATCTTCTGCTCATTAATTAAAAACGGATAACCCTTTCGTATCTCAAAATCGCAGACTGCACCCATGCTTTCTGCAATGCCTACGGCCATTTTCAACATCTTTTCGTGTGCTTCGGCCCGCCACTTTTCATCAAAGGTACGGAACGTGCCTTCCAGATAAACCTCATCAGGAATGACGTTTGTCGCACCATTGCCCGCGATTTTGCCCCACGACAGCACGGTCGGAATTCGTGGATCGGCATTGCGACTGACAACCTGTTGCATAGCCGTGATAATCTGTGCCGTGATGGCAATGGGGTCAATATTTTGGTGTGGATGCGCACCATGGCCGCCTCTCCCTTTTACCGTCATAAACAGCTCGTCACAAGAGGCCATGTACTTCCCCGAACGAAAACCTACTTTTCCAGCCTCGATGAAAGGCATCACATGTTGCCCTATAATACCTTCTGGTACAGGATTTTGCAAAACTCCTTCCTTAATCATGATAGAAGCGCCTCCAGGCAGACGTTCTTCTCCCGGTTGAAAAATCAGTTTCACCGTGCCCCCGAAACCACCGCGCAAGGATTGGAGGATATGGGCTACACCCAAAAGCGAGGAAGTATGTACGTCGTGTCCGCAAGCGTGCATCACACCTTGGTTTTGCGATCCATAGGACCTGCCCTCCACTTCTTGGATGGGCAAGGCATCCATGTCTGCCCTTAATGCCAATACTTTGTCGGAAGGCTTTTCACCCATGATCATTGCTACCACGCCGGTGTTGGCCATTGCTACATAGGGAATATTCCATTCTTCCAGCTTCTGCTTCACAAAAGCCGCTGTTTGGTATTCTACAAAAGAAAGTTCGGGATGTTGGTGCAAATGCCTTCTCATGGCAACAGTTTCACCAAAAAACTGCTGGGACAGCTGCTTGATTTTATCCTTTAGATTAGGCATCACTTGTAGGGTTTTATTCGTACACCCAAATATCTTCGGTGAAAACGAAAACATTGCTGTATTGCGCACGTAATGCACGCATAAAATTATTGGCTTCTGAACGGCTTCTAAAATCGCCGACCTTCACCCGATAGTTTGGTTCGTCGTATGTCACGTAACTGCTGATGCCTGTGTATGCGTTTTGGAAACGCGACTGCGTGGCATAGGCATCGTTGCGGTTGGGACCGGAAAAAATTTGCACCCGAAAGCCTCTAACTTTAACCCGTTTGCCACTTTTCTTGTCCACGTTCCGCTCGCCCAAGCTCACCATACGGGCAACGGTAGGATTAATACCATTCTCTGCTCTGAATTCCTGCAACAACGCAATCAGCGTATCCCGCTCTATTTCGACAATACCCGAAGATTGGGCTTTCGTAAATTGAGCGAATGCTAAGAGAACAAAACCTAGTATCAATCCTTTTTTTACCATCTCCCTTATAAATTTCTTAATTGTTCCTGCCGTGGCAATTTTTATATTTTTTGCCAGATCCACACGGACATTCGTCGTTGCGACCTACTGTTTGCTCCTTACGAATCGGTTGGGTGACCTGTTGCTCGCGGGTATCCCTATCTTCTTCAGATACACCTGTAGGCGACACCAACTCGGCTTTCGTTGCTTTCACCTGTGCCGGTTGTGCGGCAACAGGACGAGCTGCCTGTACGTTCTGCGGTTGTTGTTGCTGTCCCGGAATCTCTCCCTTGAACAGGAAGCTTACAATCTCTTTGTTCATGGATGCCAACATGGTTTTGAACAAGTTATAGGCCTCCATTTTATAGATAATGATCGGATCCTTCTGCTCATAAACCGCATTCTGAACGGATTGTTTTAAGTCGTCCATCTCCCGCAAATGCTCTTTCCATGCCTCGTCGATCAACGCTAACACAATGCCTTTCTCGAAGGATTTGAATACTTCCTTACCCTGCGTTTCAACAGCCTTTTGCAAATTTGCCGCAACTTGTATGCCACGAATGCCATCGGTAAACGGAATAACCACATTTTCAATCATAGCCCCGCGCTCGGCCAATACGTTGGTCAATACAGGCAATGTCTGCTCAGCAATATTTTGCGCTTTATGTTGATAGTGCGTGATAACCTGTTGGAAAAGCTTATCTGTCAAGGTCTCCGCATTATTTTGGGCAAATTCTTCGACAGTGATCTCCGGGTTGATGGCGAACAGACGAATGACTTCGATTTGAAAATCTTCGTACGTACCGCCTTCTTTTTCTTCCAGAACAATATCTTCCACCACATCAAAAATGGTGTTGTTCAAATCGACATCCAATCGCTCTCCGAAGAGGGCATTTTTGCGTTTTGTATAAATAACGGTACGCTGTGAATTCATGACGTCATCGTATTCCAACAAACGCTTCCGGATACCAAAGTTGTTTTCTTCTACTTTACGTTGTGCTCTTTCGATGGATTTGGTCAACATGCTATGTTGCATCACTTCACCTTCTTCCACCCCCATTTTCACCATGATATTAGAGATACGCTCAGAAGCAAACAGACGCATTAAGTTGTCTTCCAAGGAAACGAAGAACTGCGATGAACCGGGGTCTCCTTGACGACCGGCGCGACCGCGCAACTGACGGTCAACACGACGGGATTCGTGGCGCTCGGTACCAATGATGGCTAAACCACCTGCTTTGATAACCTCTTCCGTCAACTTGATATCCGTACCACGACCAGCCATGTTGGTCGCAATAGTCACCTGTCCCGGACGACCAGCTTCGGCCACGATATCTGCCTCTTTTTGGTGCAACTTGGCATTCAGCACGTTGTGCTTAATGCCCCGAAGTTTCAACATCCGGCTTAGTAATTCTGATATTTCCACCGAAGTTGTACCTACCAATACGGGTCTTCCTTCTTCAGTAAGACGCTGAATTTCCTGTGCTACGGCATTGTATTTTTCACGCGCGGTACGATAGATCAAATCCTGACGGTCATCACGCTGAATCGGCTTATTTGTCGGGATTTCAACGACATCTAACTTGTAAATTTCCCATAACTCACCTGCTTCCGTAGAAGCTGTACCGGTCATACCGGCCAGTTTGTGGTACATACGGAAATAGTTTTGCAAGGTAATGGTGGCGTAGGTCTGCGTAGCATCCTCGACTTTTACGTTTTCTTTCGCTTCGATCGCTTGGTGCAAGCCATCGGAATAACGGCGGCCTTCCATAATACGACCTGTCTGTTCGTCCACGATTTTTACCTTACCATCGTCCACAATATATTGATCATCGATTTCAAACAGTGTGTACGCTTTCAAAAGTTGGTTGATAGAGTGGATGCGTTCGGATTTTATAGAATAATCGCGCATCAGCTCTTCTTTCTTTTGGGCTTTCTCTTCCGGTGAGAGCTCCGATTTCTCAATCTCTGCGATTTCAGAACCTACGTCCGGCAAGATGAAGAATGTTGGATCTTCTCCCGAAGCTGTGATCAATTCAATACCTTTCTCACTTAGCTCGACTTGGTTATTTTTCTCATCGATCACAAAGAACAATTCCGCATCTACTTTTGGCATGTTGCGGTTCTGCTCCTGCATATAGTAGTTTTCTGTTTTTTGCAGAATCTGGCGATGGTTTCCTTCGGAAAGAAATTTAATCAGTGCTTTGTTTTTTGGAAGTCCGCGAAAAGCACGCAATAAAGCCATCCCGCCACCTTCTACATCGGCGTCGCCGGCCGCAATGGCTTTTTTAGCCTCGTTAAACACGGTATTGACATATGCTTTCTGCGCATTCACCAAGCGCTCAATCCTCGGTTTCAATTGGTAGAACTCATGTTGGTCTCCACGTGGAATAGGTCCTGAAATAATCAACGGTGTCCGCGCATCGTCAATCAATACCGAGTCCACCTCATCGATCATGGCAAAATGCAGTTTCCGCTGTACCATAGCATCAGGTGTCTGTGTCATGTTGTCACGCAAATAGTCGAAACCAAACTCGTTGTTTGTACCGTAAACGATATCGGAAAGATATGCTTTCCTACGTTGTGGCGAGTTAGGTTGGTGTTTGTCGATGCAATCCACACTCAATCCGTGGAACTCAAACAATGGTCCGTTCCATTCGGCATCACGACGAGCCAGGTAGTCATTCACCGTCACAATATGCACACCTTGACCGCTCAATGCATTTAAATAGGTAGGTAGGGTTCCCACAAGAGTTTTACCCTCACCCGTTGACATCTCGGCAATTTTACCCTGATGTAACACAATACCACCGATTAACTGCACATCATAATGCACCATGTTCCAAGTCACTTCCGTACCAGCAGCAACCCAAGTGTTTTTCCAAACCGCTTTATCTCCTTCGATAACCACATTGGGCTTGCGAGCCGCCAATTCCCGATCGAAATCAGTAGCATCAACCTTAATCTCTGTGTTTTCCGTAAACCTGCGAGCGGTTTCTTTTACTACGGCAAATGCTTCCGGAAGAACTTCTAACAAAATTTCTTCTAATTTCTTATCCCGATCTTTGGTGAGCTTATCAACTTTCTCGTATAGGTCGGTCTTTTTGCCCATGTCCACGTCATCCTTATCGGCTTCGGCCTTCAGTTCGGCAATTTCATTGTCGATATCCGCTAAGTATTCGGCGATTCGTTGTTTGAAGGCGAGGGTTTTCGCCCGCAACTCATCATGTGTCAGTGACGACAGCTTCTCGTACTCTTCCTTTATCTTCTCTACAATGGGCTGTATGGACTTAATATCGCGCTCTGACTTACTGCCAAATAGCTTGCTTAAAAATTTTAACATAATAATTTTTTCTCTGTTTTACTGCAGTGCAATAATGTCTCCAATTGTTTTTAAACAGACATTTTGACACTAATCGGGCAAATTTAGGGAATACATGTGACAACTTACGCGATTGCAGATTATTTTTTTAATTTGTTACGTTAAGAAAACCTTTTTATCCAAAGGCGGTATAAGCTTTAATTCTTGCGCCTTTGCAAACAGGTATTGAATCGCTTGGCGACCCTCCTTTCCCAAATCTTCTGAATACCGATTTACATACAGCTCGATGTGCTTATACATCACCTCTTCTTCCATTTCCTGTGCATGCGAACGGATGTATTCCAAGCCTGATTTAGGGTGGGCAAAAGCATATTGCACACTTTGCCTTACCAAGCGATTGATTTTCTGTTTAAGCTCCTCGTCCAAATTTCGTTTTACCACAATGCCTCCTAACGGTATGGGAAAGCCGGTGCTTTGCTCCCAAAAATCGCCCAAGTCTACGACTTTATGCAATCCTTTGGCTACATAGGTGAATCTATTCTCATGGATAATCAATCCTACGTCGATAGTGCCTTCCTGCAAGGATTTCTCAATATCTGAAAAAACCAGTTCTATTTTGTTTTGCAACTGCGGAAATGCTAACCCTAACAGAAAGTTTGCCGTAGTGTACTTCCCCGGAATACCAACGCGCAGTTTTGCTTCATCCTCGGTTAACGCACTATTCTTGGCCAAAGCATCCCGTAACTGCGTCGCCAAGGTCATATCTTTCGCAATGAGCAATGGCCCCACCCCAAACCCCAAGGCACTTCCAGCATCCAACAGCTCGTATGCTTCTACCGCATAGCCAAAGGCATGGTAACTTAGCTTGGTGATAGCCAATTCTCCCCGAAAAGCCTTGTGATTCAATGTTTCCACATCGTGGTATTCCGTTTCAAATTCCAAGCCTTCAGTGTCGATTTTATGGTGGATCAAGGCATCGAATATAAAGGTGTCATTCGGACAAGGAGAAAAGCCTAATGTAAGTTTCATGATTAAAAAATTTAGAAGTCAGAAATTAAAAGTTAGAAACACTATCTGCTCCCTCTCCTTTCTCCCCTCCAAAGGAGGGGTTGGGGGAGGATAGCTGGGGAGAGAATTAGAAATCAAATACTTATTTTATGGGTATACACATATGCCAGCATGGCAATAAAAGTAATAAATACCACACCTTTTGCCGCACGGTCCAAAGGCGAATCACGCCTATACAGCAGACGAATTATCAATAGATTCATACCCGCGGCAACCATATAAAGCAAGCCTTCTTTTCCGGGTGCGAAACTGGACGTCCATGCTGTATATCGGCTCAGCAGAAAGGCAAGCAATGGGAATATAGATCCAATGAACAACCCTAACCAAAAGCTATTTTTCATATCGCGCGCTCTCCGTCAAAGCTCCATGAATTTAGCTCAGTGATCGCATGGTGGGCCGTCATGTCAAATTGTGTCGGTACAATAGATACATAGCCATTAGCCAGTGCAAAAACATCCGTATCTTCCCCCCGATCCAAGAGATGAAATTTGCCCGTCATCCAAAAATATTCCCGTTGGTAGGGATCTAGTCGCTCATCAAACTCTTCAAACCACTTAGCCGTCGCCTGCCTGCATATCTTGATACCCTTGATCTCTTTGCCACTATGCGGAAAGTTCACGTTCAGCAAGGTGCCTTTCTGCAATCCGTTCTGTAATACTTGTCGGGCAATGGAAACTAAATAAGGTCGGCAGTGAGAAAAATCAGCCTGATGGGAAAAATCATCCAATGAAAAGCCAACCGAGGGGATATCCTCAATAGCACCCTCAACCGCGGCCGACATCGTGCCGGAATACAAAACATTGATGGAATAGTTGAGGCCATGGTTCACGCCCGATACGCACAAGTCGGGTTTCTTCCCTTTGAAAATCTTGTTCACAGCCAGTTTTACACAATCCACGGGCGTACCTGAACACTTGTACATTTCCACATCCTCGTACAGGTCTATTCTATCCAAACGCAACGGCTTACCTATTGTAATAGCATGCCCCATGCCCGATTGTGGGCTATCGGGCGCAACCACCACCACGTGACCTATTTTTTGCATTTCCTCCAACAGCACCTTGATGCCCGGAGCAGTGATGCCATCATCGTTCACCACCAAAATTGTCGGTTTCTTTTTTGCCATACTGCGAATGTAGGAAAAAATAAAAAAAAGAAGGCATTGGACCTCTCCAATGCCTTCCCAAAAGCTTTAGGCTTTCACTTACCCTAAACCTTTTAACCAATCTATGACCTCTTCGCGGGTTTTACCCAACTTTTGCTGTATCCTGCCCAATAGCTCGTCGTCCTGACCTTCTTCATATTTTAAATCATCGTCCGTCCATTCGGCATATTGCTGTTTGATTTTACCTTTCAACTCGTTCCATTTTCCTTTCAAATCCAAGCTGTCCATATTGTATACCTTTCTTTAAATGTTTAAGAATATAACAACCGATAAGAGGAATTGTTTTTGATTTTGAGTTGTTGCACCAAAACCATCATCTCCCTCACCATCCGCAGTGTTGAGCACAGTACGAATGAAATACTGCCTCGCCCTTTTAGCCCGAGCTACCCAATCAATAACGGCAAGCTAAAAAGCGAACAATTGAAATCATGGGTGCATTATTTTGTTAAAGGGATTAATTCAACGTCATCTATCCATATTTTGCTACCGGAAACTGCATGGCCGAAATAAAATACGAGCCGATAATTACCGCCCTCAGCAGCTTCGAATGAATCATACGAAAAGGTTTTTACGCCTTTCTCTACCGCTACTTCCCTGTCAATTAATTTATCTTTGCCATCCTCGACCTTTTCGAGCCGCGCTATAACGGGTGTATTTTTTTCGGCAAATGCTTTAAATTTCACCTGAAACGCTTCACCTTTCTTGACCGGAAACGGCCACCGCATGCTTATCCCCGCAGGTCTGTCCGTCGGCTTATTTACGGTAATCATGGCTGATTTCTTACCGGTAATCTTGCAGGTTTCATCTATTACAATCGTGGCATCCGCTTCATCGGCCACGTTAGTGTTCCAACCGCCCAAATTATCGTCAAAGTTGCCGTTGATTGCCCTGCGATAGGTGTTTATCCTAACACCATACCCGCGGGTATCCAAAGGAAATGCACCGATGCTATGCGCCCACTGTTCCCAATCGGCATACATTTCCCGTACCATTTCCGGATGTTGCTTGCTTAAATCATTCATTTCCGAAGGGTCGGCATCCATATCGTACAGCTGTAAAGTAGCTTTATCAAAAACCGAACCTTCCTCCGTTTTGGCCACCAGCTTCCATTTACCATCACGCAAAGCAATATTAGCCTCGTGTTCCCAATACACCTTGCCCCGGCGATTACTATTGCCGACAAAATGCGGCATCAGGCTCTTACCTTGCATGGGAACAATCGTTTTGCCTTTGGATGTGGAAGGGTAATCGGCTTTGGCGACCTCCACACAGGTAGCCATGATATCGGTTAAATGGCCATATTCCGCCACATAGCGGTTGTTGAGTGCTGGTTTAATACCCTTTGGCCAGTGTACAATCAATGGCGTAGCAATGCCCCCCTCATGCGTAAAGTGCTTATATTCTTTAAATGGTGTGCTACTGAGGTTCGCCCATGCTATTCGGTAACTTTCAAAAGTCTCCTGCGTGCCATCAACCGCTTTACTCTTCCCGCTGCTGACATATTCTGCACAGGCGCCGTTATCACTTAAAAAGAAAATCAACGTATTGTCCAATTGTCCCTGCTCTTTCAAACTGTTGACTATCCGGCCGATCCCTTGATCCATAATATCAATCTGCGCCGCATAGATGGCCATGCGCATGCTCATATCTTCCTTTTCGGCTTCACTAAGCGTATTCCATGCCACCACTTGGGCATCGCGGGGACTAAGTCGGGTTTTTTCATCAAATAGCCCTATTTCTTGTTGCCTTTTGAAGCGTTCTCCTCGAAGGACATCCCATCCTCTTTTATACGCATTTTTGTACTTTTCAATAACTTCTTTGGGAGCATGCAATGGCCAGTGTGGCGCGGTATAGGCCACATACATGAAAAACGGCTTTTTCGGCTCTTGCGCAAAATGCTCCTCTATATAGCGTACACTGGTATCACTGATAGCGTCTGTCAGATAAAAATCATCCGGGGCTTTGTAACGGTGATTATTGCTGTATACCATAGGGGTAAAATAATTTGCGCCTCCGGGTACAATGCCAAAATACCGCTCAAAGCCACGCTGTATCGGCCAGTTATCGGTCACATATCCTTCTGTTTTTCTATCCCTGGAAAGATGCCATTTTCCCGTCATATAGGTACTGTACCCAGCTGGCTTCAGCACTTCGGCGATGGTCACACACTGATCGTTCAGATCGCCCTGATAAGCCGGTGTTGTGCGCAGGTCTGCTGCGGCCATCCAGCCCATGCCTGCCTGATGCGGGTAAAGCCCGGTCAGTAGTGATGCTCTCGTGGGACAGCAACGAGCTGTATTGTAAAACTGCTTATAACGAAGCCCTTCTTCAGCCAATTTGTCCAAAACAGGTGTTTTCACTTCACCACCATAACATCCGATATCGGAAAACCCCATATCATCCGCAAGAATAAGTATAATATTTGGCGTATTTGCGCCACGTTGCTGTGCCGTTGTTTCTGTGAAAGCCGAAACACTCAACATCAAAAAAAACAAGGTCAGGACTTTTCTATTCATCATCCTATATATAATGAGGTGATTAAACTCTAAGAAGTGCAAACTGTTCAAACAAACATACAAAAAGAAGAAATAGAAAACTACAATTAAGCTAAAAATAAGCTGTCATTGCAGGCTTATTGTTTGTTGATATGGAGCGGTTTACCCCACCTTTCAGTTGGCAAGTGGTATATTTATGACCACCGTAGATGGATAGGTGCGGAAGCTTTTGAAACAGTTGAAAGTGCCTCTTAAAACAGATTTTTTACGCAAACGTTTCCGTAGAAAGCATTCGCTAATCCCATATTTAAATCTTATTTTTAGCGGTTCATCCATATTATTTTTGTTGTTATGAATCATACGATTTTTGAAAGCAGGTATGCTATTGGTCCCAACGAAGCAAAGGGCTTGGATACAAAAGGGCTTCGAGAAAATTTTCTCATTGAGCGCATTTTCAGTCCAAATAAAATTCACTTTGTATATACGCACTACGATCGATATATGGCTGGCGGTGCTATGCCTGTTGATGATAAATTACAGTTGGAAACCATAGAAAAACTGCTAAAAGAGCCGTATTTTCTTTCGCGTCGAGAGTTGGGTATCATCAATGTCGGAGGCGCAGGACAAGTCGAAGTGGACGGAACGGTTTACAACGTTGGTCATAAAGAGGCCTTATACATCGGAAAAGGAGCCAAAGAGATTTATTTCTCGAGCAATAATGCCAACGAGCCCGCCAAGTTTTATTTGAATAGCGCTCCGGCGCACCATGCCTACCCCACAAGGCGCGTAACAAAGGCCGAGGCCAACAAGCTTGAACTGGGCTCTTTGGAAACCGCTAACCACCGCACCATCAACCAAATGTTGTTGCATAAGATCGTAGAAACCTGTCAACTGCAAATGGGCATGACCGAATTAAAGCCGGGTTCTGTGTGGAACACCATTCCTGCCCATACGCATGACCGTCGCATGGAAGTGTATTTCTACTTTGAAGTACCCGAAGGACAGGCTGTGTCACATTTTATGGGTCCGATAGACGAAACCCGCCACATCTGGATACAGAACGAGCAGGCCGTTATTTCGCCACCCTGGTCCATACATGCCGGTGCCGGCACCAGTAACTACACCTTCATTTGGGGGATGGCCGGGGAAAACCTCGATTACGACGATATGGACAAATGTGCAATCCCTGAATTAAGATAATGATGAAAAAAAAATTTTCCATCGTCCTCTTGGCGAGCATGGGTATAGCTCCCTTGTGGGCACAGAAGACCATACAGGTTCAAAACCCATTGGATGAAAATAGGGTAGACCTTATATCCATTCCTTTTTCCAAGTTTAGCCGACATTTTGGTGTGGATACGGTGTTCACCATAAAGGATAAAACTACCGGGACGATTTATCTCCATCAGTTGGAAAAATTGGGAACAAACACGCCTCAAAACGTTTTGGTACAAGTACCTATCGCGTCTAAAGCCAAGTTGAAACTTGTCGTTATGCAGGAAAAGCCCGAAAGCTATCCTTCAAAAGCGTTCGCGCGTTATGTGCCGGAACGGTTTGACGATTTTGCCTGGGAAAACGATGTGGTCGCTTTCCGTATGTATGGCAAGGCGTTAGAAGGCAGAGCCGATGATGCGCAGGGCATAGACTTTTGGGCCAAAAGAACACATTCGCTGGTTATAAACAACTGGTACAAAACCGACGACTACCACAAAGATCATGGTGAGGGTTTAGATTATTATTCTGTCGGACAGACCTTGGGTGCAGGCGATTTGACTTTGTATTTTGGTAACCAAGTCGCTTACACCAAACACTACAGACAATATGAAGTGTTGGACAACGGTCCTTTGCGCACAACCTTCAAGCTGACCTACGAACCACAGGATTTTGACGGACAGACCATTTCCTTAACAAAAACCATCACCTTAGACGCCGGACAACAGTTTAATAAAGTAGTGGTGGAGCTGCAAAATCAACAGGCCAAAACAACTCCCGTGGTCATCGGTTTGGTGAAAAGAAACGAAAGCAATCCGCAGCATGATTTCGATCAGGAAGACCGCACATTGGCCTATTGGGAACCGAACATCCAAAATAACGGACATACAGGTACAGCACTGATTGTTCCGAAAGCAAAGGTTTCCTTTATCCCGAACGACGCCAAGCAGTTTTTGCTGAGCACCCACATCCAAAACGGCAAGCATTTCGTGTACTACAACGGCGCGACTTGGGACAAGGCCGGAAAAATCACCTCTGCGGATGCTTGGGAAGATTACGTCGAGGACAAGGCTGAACAGCTGAAAAAACCGTTAAAAGTGAAATTGAGATAATTTGAAAAGTAGAAAATTTGATCTAACATGATATTAAACGCATTTGATTTAACAGGAAAAGTCGCTTTGGTCACGGGCTGCAAACGTGGCATCGGCAAAGCATTGGCCGAAGCATTGGCCGAGGCCGGAGCAGACATCATCGGTGTATCAGCAACCTTGGAACTGGAAAACTCCAAAGTGGAACAATCCATAAAAGCCTTGGGCAGAAATTTCTATGCCTACCAATGCGACTTTTCCAAGCGTGACAGTCTTTACGCTTTTATCAAACAGGTCAAAACAGCCTATCCGACCATTGACATCCTGTTCAACAACGCGGGCAACATCCTGCGCAAGCCTGCTGCGGAACACCCTGATGCCTATTGGGACGAAATCATTGAAATCAACCAAAATGCGCAATTTGTACTGACCCGGGAGATAGGAAAGGACATGATTGCGCGCGGTTCGGGCAAGATTGTGTTCACCGCTTCATTGCTGACTTTCCAAGGAGGTATCAACGTGCCAGGTTATGCCGCTTCCAAAGGTGCTATCGGTTCGTTGACCAAAGCTTTTGCCAACGAATGGGCCTCCAAAGGTGTCAACGTTAATGCCATTGCGCCGGGCTATATTGCCACCGACAATACCGAAGCTTTGCGCGATGATCCGGAACGTTCGGCTTCCATCTTGGGTCGCATTCCGGCCGGCCGATGGGGCGAACCCGAAGACTTTAAAGGACCTGCGGTTTTCTTGGCGTCAAAGGCATCCGACTATGTCCATGGCACCATCCTCACCGTCGACGGTGGCTGGATGGGAAGATAGCAAAAAGGTGACGATGTCTAAGAACCCGTTACCTGTACTGCTTGGCTAATTTTATTTTGTTGGTAATCTTTTTATGATTCTTCCTAAAACCCCGAAAGGGTCTATAGTGTGTGTTCAAATATAGAGCTCCTGATTTACCGCAGGCATCATATTGGATATACAAATAAATTTATATCGGTTTGGGGATAACGACAATTATTTGAGAAATAGCGATGAACAAACTACTTATCATAATACTGGCCATGTTACTGGTTTCTTTTGGAAAACCATTTATAGACAACCCGGATGGACCAGAACCGATAAAGGAATCTACCGCGCTCAAAAAAACGGAGTTTCGCATGGCCACTTACAATATACGGTATAGAGCCAAGGCAGATGTAGAAACGGGCAATGCCTGGGAAATCCGAAAAAAGCCATTGGCAGATTTAATTCTCAAGAGCGGGTTTGACATCGTGGCTACACAAGAAGGAGATAGCACACAACTCCAGGAGCTAAAAATGCTACTACCCGATTTCGAATATGTGGGACATCCTTATGGCGGAAAAAACCATAATCTGCACAATTGTGCAACCTATTACCGCAAGAGCTTGTTTGAAGTAATGGATCAGGGTGTTTTCTGGTTTAGCGAGACACCCGACGTACCCAGTATCGGTTGGGATGCCACCGATCGACGGATCTGTTATTGGACAAAATTCCGTGCGAAAGATACGGGAGACGAGTTTTTTATGTTCAATGTGCATTTTTATTGGCGGTTGCAGGAAGCAAGGGCTGCTTCAGGACCGCTTTTGGTCAATAAAATCAAGGAGATAGCGGGAGGTGTGCCTACGGTGGTTTTAGGCGACTTCAATTCTCTGCCGGAAACCGAACAAATACGCAACATCAAAACAGTCCTTAAGGATGCCTATGAAAAGACAATCAGCCCGCCACAGGGCATAACAAACACGGCATTCAGTGGCGGTGTGTTCCAAGGAAACCCGAAGGCACGCATCGATTACATTTTTGTATCGCCCCATTTTACGGTGAGCGATTATAAGGTCCATTCAGATACGTATGCCGACGATAGGTATCCATCAGACCATCTGCCCGTCTCGGCACTACTCCGTTTTTAGTGCCTCCGCAGAGACGAACAAAGGCGGTATCAGAAAAAAACAACCGTCTTGTTAACCAACAGGTAAATAGAAAGAATACCAACGATTGTTTCTTAATATACGGAATAATCCTGTAAATTGGCAGGAGGATAAAATTGCACAGATCATGAAAAAATATTTCATTATAGCGACTACATTGGCCATGCTATCCTGCACGGGCCAAAACGATCGGAAAAATGACACCTCGAAAACAGCCGAAGATGAACAGGTCAATGCCACGCAAAGTGCAGCAATAGCGCAAAACAAGTCTTATTGTTTCCTGCGGGTAGAGGGTGTAGATTATCAGGATACCACGACAGTGCACCTAATCGTCAATGAGGGTAGCGTGAAAGGCGAGATGAATTGGATACCAAAAGAGAAAGATAGCCGTAAGGGCACATTGTCCGGAACGCTTTCGGACCAGGAGATTATCGCCGTGTGGCATTATATGCAGGAGGGTATGTCAGATTCGATGACCGTAGCGTTCAAGCTATTACCGCAGAAATTGGCCCAAAAACCATTAAGAGTGGATACTGCTACGGGCAGGCAGGAAACCGACAAGGACGCCGACTATACTTGGTTGTACACTCTCCACGACTGCGGGAAATAAAACATTCGTCTTTTGCATATAAAACTGAATTTGCCTAAGTTTGAGCGATCTTTAAACCTGCTATTTTAGATATGAATCTTTCACGTATACTTTTTGCTTTCTTGTGCTTAATCCTTTTAGCCGACAACTCTTCCTTGCAAGCCCAATCGCAAGCCGATTTGGTAAACGTATTCTTGGGTTCATCCGGCGACCATGGCCAGTTATCGCCGGGAGCATCATCGCCGTTCCATCAAATGAACATTGCCCCCCAAACCTACCCAACTCTACATATGGGATACGAACACCTCGCCAAAGAAATATTGGGGTTTACGCACAACCGATTTGAAGGGGTCGGATGCCAAGGGAGTGGTGGCGTATTGCTCGTCAAACCGTTTTTGGGAGAGATGGATGACCGTAAAAACTTACATAAAAAGCAGGAAAATGCCGGACCGGGATTTTACGAAATTGGATTAGGCGAAGGTATCAATGCCAAATTTGCCGTTGATGGAAATTTCGGCATCCATGAGTACACCTTCCCAAAGGGCAATAAGGGTTTGTCCTTGAATATGGAACACGCTTTCAATGGCGCTTTCGTCTCGAACACCTACAGTATTGACGGCAAGGGGCTGTTGACCGGGGCGATAAAATCGAAAACCACCTGTCATGTGGGTGTGTACACTATATACTATGCAATAGCTGTCCAATCAAAAAATAAATGGCAGGGAGAAGGCAATCACTTAACCCTGCATTTGGCAGAAAAGGATGAAAAGGTAGAGCTGCGCATTGCTTTTTCAGCGGTCGATGTCAAATATGCTGTAAAGACCTTGACAGAAAATTCGCGGATGTCCTACGCGGCTTTGAAGAAAAAATCCCGACATGATTGGGACAGTAGACTGGGTGCCGTGAAAATTAAAGGTGATCCGGCAAGGGAAAAACTGTTTTATTCCCTGCTCTACCGCACCTTGCAATCTCCCTACCAAACCTCTGAAAGCGACGGTACTTACCGGGCAACAGATGGAAAGGTCTATCAGACAAATAGCAAACGCTACCATGGGTGGGCAATTTGGGACAACTATAAAACACAATTGCCTCTTTTGGAATTGCTTTATCCACAGTCCTATCAAGATATTGTTTCCTCCATCTCGGATCTATACCGGTATGGGAAATATGATTTTGCAGGACCAAACGAGCCTGCAAATTCGGTTAGGACCGAACACGCGGCAGTGGTACTGTTGGATGCCAAGCAAAAAGGATATGATATTCATTTCGACGCCATCAAGGATTCCCTTATCCGCGACACGTCTCGATTTGATTTCGCGAAGCCGGATAAGTATCTGGAAGCCACATACGATATGTGGGTCATGGGAGAGCTTTTCCAATCAGACAGGACGCATTACATGGAAAGGGCACGTAGCTATAGGCAGACCTGGTTAAGAGAGTTCAAAGATCTGTCGCGAAGGGATGTGGACCGCATGTCTGCCCGCAACATGTACCAAGGCACCATCCGGCAATATCGATGGAATGTGCCCTATGACGTAAAGGGTCTTGTGGAATTAGCCGGTGGAAAACAAAGCTTTACCGAACAATTGGATGATTTTTTCGACAACCATTATTTTAACCGGGCGAACGAACCCGACATCCAGTCACCAACGCTATACTATGCCAGCAACAAACCTTGGCGCTATCAGTCTCTGGTGCAGGAATTGGCGATCGACACAGTGATACAATATTATTTTAACGACAACAGCAGGGGTATAGACCCGTTCATTAACCGCATTTATAAAAACGAACCAAAAGCATTCATCCGCACCATGGACGATGACGCCGGCGCCATGTCGGGTTGGTTTGTGCTAACCGCCATAGGCTTGCACCAACCGCTCATCGGAGAGCCAGTTTATTATCTGAACGTTCCCCTTTTCCCGGAGATCGAGCTAAAAAGAGGAAGCACTTCCTTCAAGATAAATGTGGTGAATTTCGATAATCAGCATCGGTATATTAAATCGGTTCGACTGAATGGCAAAGATATCAACAGGCTTTGGCTCACACATGACGAACTGGCCAAAGGCGGTATCTTGGAAATCGA
>JBEBRE010000015.1:0-39541 GCA_040394995.1 Sphingobacterium wenxiniae | reverse complement strand
AAAGTTGTCGTTGTTTTTCCAAAGCTTCAATTTTGAGTTCTTTTTTCTCGGTTTGGTACATCGTTTCCAAGAAAGCGGTCTGCTGTTGATTCGTTTCCTGATAAAGCGTACCTTTAAGCATATAGGCTTGAAACAATTGCCGATAGGCCATTTCAAAGTTTAAGTTGTGTGCATTCACCTGGGCCCAAACCCACAATGCAATTTCTTTCTTATCTTTTGAATGTAGTTGATCAGCTAACAATAAAGTATTTTGAGCAGTTAACCCTGCGTCTTCATATTGTTCATTTTGTAAATAGGCTTCAGATAAGGCCGAATTTTGCCGCATGAGTTCCCAATCATCTCCTAGAGATGCTGCTAATTTTTGGGCCTTCTCATGTTCTTTCACAGCCGCGGGATAATCCTTTTTATATTTCATAAGATAGATCCCATAATTAAGGTGATACAGCACTACCTTATAAGGGTCATTATTGCTTTCCCCATACGCCAAAACTTTTTTCAGCAAAGGAACTATTTCGTCATACTTGCCTTGTTGCAATAAGGCATCCGACAAGGCAATGCTTCCTGTCGCTTCCATAAACTCATCATTAACCTCTCGAGAGAGGGTAATACATTCACGCGCATACTTTTCAGCTTTTTGGTTATCCTGCACAAGAGCATACATCGTGGAAATATTGTTCAGCGTATAGGCATAGAATTTTGTATTTCCAGCTTCATCAAATAACTTTAATGCCTGAATATAATAATCAATAGCCAAAGCATATTCTCCTTTTACCTGCTTAATGGTGCCAAAATTATGCAAGACCATTGCATTGCCTTCAACGGCCTCTTTTTCATGCAGTCTATGGAACAGTTGTTCAGCTTTTTGTAAGAAGTAAACAGCCGAATCGTAATCTGCTTTTACCTGAAAATAGCAACTCCCCATAAATTGATAGCTTTGGGCAAGGGCTAAAGGAGCTTTTTGTCTTTCTGCAATATGAAGAGTTTGTCTTGCAAGGTTAAATGTTTCAGTAGGATGGCTATAAATACGGGTTTTGGTTGCCTCTAACAGTGCTTTTATATTTACTTTCCCTTCATCATTCGTGTACTCTAAAATCAGCGAATCCACCGATTGCCCCCATAAGGGTAAAGAAAAGCCAACTACGGCAAACACAATCAACAAACAAGATTTTCTTTTTAGCTCTTTAAATACATGCCTCTTCCCCATTATTACATTAAGATTTATCGTTTACATCAGTTTGCCACTATAACAAAGTTAAGTTATTTATAGCCAATAAAAACCCCCTTTTGGGGGTAACCCATCCATCTTGACTACTGTAACTTTGCTTTTACAAATAGGAAGGGGCGTGCCTCCCCTTGAAAGACGAAGCATTATAGAGAATAATAAAAGCTATGGAAACAATAAATAGACTTTTGATAATCGGAGTATTACTGGTGAACAACGCCCGGTCGTATTCCCTTTCCACGTCGGGAGTCGGTGGCAGCTCGACAAGAAACGAGTATTGAGAGTTTACCTATAACGAAGTAGGTTATCCTTCGAAAGCGGAAGTCTGCGATAAGACATCCAATACCTTGAAGGAAACCCCGACATACATCTACAAGAAAGCAAACTGAAACAAAGAAATTGAACTGAAACAAAAAAATCATGAAAACAACAATCAAAAAAACAATCGGACTGCTCTTTCTGGCAGCAGTAGTAGTAGTCTCGTGCTCCAAGGAGGGAGAAAACACTCCCCACGGGACAGATGAATGCTGGTACAGTATTACGCTGGATAATGAAATCGCCGGCCCAAACCGATTTGGGCAAGATAACATCATCCTTACTTCCTCTTACGGCACGTATGACGGTGAAGAAGAAGGGGGATTGGCTATTTCCATTTCGCAAACAAAAGCTGATGGAGAACAGCGTTTAGCTTTCATTTTCGGATTGGAGTTAGAAGAATTCAACCGCGAAACACCTATAGGGACGGTCTTTACGGCCGACTCTACGGCCGATATGTTTCAAGCACATTCTCTCATCACACCCGAGTGGGGTGCAGGGCCGCATTATCTTAAGGTTTATGGCAACGGAGATGAAGGTGTGCCAACCCTACCGACTCTCACCGTGGAGGAGAACTCTGACCAACGGATACGGTTCCGCCTCGCCGGGATGGTGGAAAAATGGGAAGGCTACTTCAACAACAACGCCCAAATGGTAGGATTAGTGCCCATAGGGGGCGAATTTATTATCGGCCGTTCCCATTACATCGAAACCCTAATGAATGGTGCCTATATAGCAGGCGCTAATTGCAATTGCCAAAACAAATAAACCATCTAACAAATTTAATCATGAAAAGAATAATTATTTTTTTGATAGGCCTGATGGTTTTTGGCTTGTCAGCCTGCAAAAAAGGTGATATGGGGCCTCAAGGTCCGCAAGGCGAAAAAGGTGAACGTGGCGCACAGGGAGTTGCCGGCGTCAACGGTACAAAAATCTTATCCGGTGCGACCGTTCCAGCTGCAGACTTAGGCGCTATAGGCGATTATTATCTGCGCACGAGCAGTTCGGTTTTGTACGGCCCCAAGACCAATGAAGGGTGGGGCACGGGTGTTTCTTTGAAAGGTGCGGCGGGCGCTACCGGAGCAACAGGTACAAAAGGAGCAGATGGCACTAAAATGCTCAGTGGCACGGCTGTTCCGACAACTGCCCAAGGCGCCATTGGCGATTTCTATTTCCAGACGAGCACCGGTGTACTGTTCGGACCGAAGGTAAGTGGCGGTTGGGGAACGGGCATAAGCCTGAAGGGGCCACAGGGTGATAAAGGCGATACCGGGAATGCCAATGTAAAGGTATATGAGATTAGCAGAAGGGTATTTACGGGAACACTTAATATTGACCTGCCTATTGACTATACTGACGCCATAAAGCTAAATATGTTGGTCTATGCACAATGGGGAAACCCAATACGTCAGGTGCCGTTTAGAGTGCCGAATTTTATGGTGGAGTATTCAACCTTTCCATACAATGGTAAGTTTAGGGTAAGTCTCTCTGCAAGAAACCCGAGTACTTATGAACTACATCCTAATCAGCTGGTTTTTCCGCTTACGCGCATCGTTTTCATAGAAGCGAGCGATGTCACGCGCATCGCTTCTCAAGGAGTAGACCTTGCCGATTATAACCAGGTTAAAGCAGCATTAAAGTTCTAATGAAAAAACGTTAAACTATATAAAATAAAATGAAAAAATCAATCTTTATTCTTGTGGCTATTTTTACAGCCACCTTGGCTTATGCACAGCCCTTTCAAAAAGGAACAACTACAGCTAATGTGGGTATTGGCGTAGGAACGGCATTGGGCGGGCTCGGAAAGGTGCGCCCGGCTATCTCTGTCTCGCTCGATCACGGTCTGTGGGAAATCGGCGGACCGGGAGTCATTAGCTTAGGCGGTTATGTTGGTAACACGGGGTACAAGTACAGCACGAGTGGCTATACTGCAAAGTGGAACTATATTGTAGCAGGTGTGCGTGGAGCCTACCATTACAATGGATTTACCAATGTACCCAATTTGGACGTATATGGGGGTGCGATGTTAGGGTATAACATGGTGAAGTATTCATCTGATGGTAACGATATGGACATGTCCGGTACCTATGGAAGCGGTATTGGTTTTTCCGGTTTCCTAGGTGGTCGATGGTTCTTTAGCGAAAGCATAGGTGCCTTTGCAGAGCTGGGATACGGTGTGTCAGTGCTTAATGTAGGGGTCACTTTCAAATTTTAACAAAATACTCCTTTGACGAAGGCGAACAGATCATAAATACAATGCTGTGACATATCGAAAATGAAGATCGTAAAAAACGGGTTTTCAATACCGTATGTTTGTTTCACATTGTCCGAATGGCTTTGCAGTACTGCAAAGCCATTTTTGTTTGAGCAACTGAATAATCCCTTAATTTATCGTAACTTTGTAACCTTGTTGAAAAAAGCATAATTTTAACGTTGCCGTGAGGTAACAGAATATAGAGAATATACATATGGCAAATATTGTAGCAATTGTTGGTCGTCCGAATGTCGGTAAGTCAACGCTGTTTAATCGCTTGACAGAAAGTAGAAAAGCGATTGTCGATGACTATAGCGGCGTGACACGCGACCGCCACTACGAAATGGCAGAATGGACCGGGAAAAAGTTCACCGTTATCGATACAGGAGGATTTGTACATGGATCGGATGATGTTTTTGAAGAGGCTATCCGCCAGCAGGTACATATTGCCATCGAAGAAGCGTCGGTCATCCTCTTTATGGTGGATGTGACTACGGGCATCACGGATCTGGACGATGAGATTGCCGACCTTTTGCGTCGCTCCTCCAAACCCGTATATGTTGTCGCTAACAAAGTCGATCATGCTCTGAGACATCACGAATCTGCCGTGTTTTACGCCTTTGGGTTGGGTGAAATCTATAATGTTTCCTCTGCCACCGGTTCGGGCACCGGTGAGCTCTTAGATGCGGTGGTCTCCCATTTTCCTGCTCAGGAAGAAGAGGAAGAAAATGTTTTGCCCAAAATCACCATTGTGGGACGCCCAAATGTTGGCAAATCTTCCCTAACGAATGCCCTTTTGGGTGAAGAACGTAACATTGTGACAGATATTGCCGGTACCACGCGCGATTCGATCCGCATTCATTACAATCAGTTTGGCTATGAGTTTTTGTTGATCGATACCGCAGGGCTTCGCAAAAAGGGCAAGGTGACCGAGGATATCGAATTTTATTCGGTAATGCGTACGATCAAAGCATTGGAAGATTCGGATGTAGTCGTCCTCATGTTGGATGCCAAGGACGGAATAGAGGCGCAAGATATCAATATATTTCACTTAGCGGAAAAAAATAAGAAAGGCATTGTACTGGTTGTCAATAAATGGGATACGATTGAAAAGGATCACAAAACCATGAAAGAATTTGAAACCAGAATGAAGGAAAAATTAGCTCCTTTTACCGACATTCCCATTATTTTCACTTCCGTGACCGAAAAGCAACGTATATTCAAGGTTGTGGAGACTGTTATGGAAGTCTATCGAAACAAGACCAAGAAAATCCCAACCTCGAAATTAAACGAGGTCATGCTCGAAATCATAGAGAACTATCCGCCTCCTGCCATCAAAGGAAAATATGTCAAGATCAAATACATTACCCAAATAACGGGTCGGTCGCCGATGTTTGCCTTTTTCTGTAACCTGCCTCAGTATATCAAAGAACCTTATAGGCGTTTTGTGGAAAACAAGTTGCGCGAAAACTTTGATTTCAAAGGTGTACCCATTCAACTATTTTTCAGACAAAAGTAATTGACTATCAAGATTTATGAACAATAACCTCGTCCTTTACAATACACTAACCCGAACAAAAGAGAAATTTGAACCGCTGAGCCCACCTTTTGTGGGGATGTATGTATGCGGTCCCACAGTGTATAGCGATGTGCATTTGGGCAATTGCCGCACATTCGTTTCTTTTGATTTGATTTTCAGGTATTTGTTGCATCTGGGGTACAAGGTTCGGTATGTGCGGAACATTACCGATGCCGGGCATTTGGAAGGCGATCGAGATGAAGGAGAGGACAAATTTGCCAAAAAGGCAAAGCTGGAACAGCTTGAGCCGATGGAGATTGTTCAGAAATATACCTTGGGTTTTCATGAGGTTTTGCGTTTATTCAATACCTTGCCTCCTAGCATCGAACCAACGGCCACGGGGCATATTTCGGAGCAGATTGAAATGGTGAAGCAGATTATGGAAAACGGCTATGCCTATGAGGTGAACGGGACTGTATATTTTGACGTGGAAAAATATGTAAAAGAACATGATTATACGGTATTGACCAATCGAAAGTTGGAAGACATGCTTAACAATACGCGGGAATTAGGTGGTCAGGACGAAAAGCGAGGCAGGCTTGATTTTGCATTGTGGATCAAGGCAAAACCCGAACACATTATGCGTTGGCCAGCACCTTGGAGTGTAGGTTTTCCAGGTTGGCATATCGAGTGCTCTGCTATGAGCAGTAAATATTTAGGTGCACAGTTTGACATTCACGGCGGGGGTATGGATTTAGCCGCCACGCACCATACCAACGAGATTGCACAATCGGAAGCTTGCCATCACGTACAACCGGCAAAATATTGGATGCACACGAATATGCTTACTGTGAATGGTGCTCGAATGTCCAAATCCGCTGGTAATGGTTTTCTGCCCTTTGAACTTTTTACAGGCAACCATCCGCTGTTAAATAGAGGCTATTCGCCGATGTCTGTCCGTTTCTTCATGATGCAGGCACATTATAGAAGCACATTGGACTTTTCTAACGAAGCTTTGGACGCGGCTGACAAAGGATACAAACGGTTGATGAACGCCATAGCCCTGTTGGATAAGATACAACCTTCCCCCAAAAAAGCTACATTGGATCTGCAGGGGATACGTGAACGTTCTTATGCCGCAATGGATGACGACTTTAACAGTCCGGTGCTTATCGCGGAATTGTTTGAAGTGGTGCGCTATATCAATGCCACGTACGATGGCAAAGCACCGATGGACAACCAAACGTTGACTGATTTAAAAGACTATTTGAAGATCTTTGTTCAGGATATATTGGGACTGAAAGACGATACCGTAAGTGCCGGTTCGGATAATATGGATGAACTTTTGCAAATTATCATTAATATTCGCAACGAAGCAAAGAAAAATAAAGACTTTACAACCTCGGATCGTATCCGTGAAGAGCTTGCTGCTGTTGGCATTCAGTTAAAAGATAGTAAAGATGGAACACTTTGGAATAAGATTTGATTGTAAGAGGCAAAACAATAATTGATGAAATTAAAAAACATCTCTTCCTTCTTCGTTTGTGCGTTTATCACCTTCTCTTCGGTACAGGCACAATTGCCCGATAAAGTCGGCAGTTTGATTTCGGCAGATCGCACAGCATCCAACATTTCCAAGGGAAGCAACCCTCATCAGGCACTTCTTTCTATCGTAGATAAGGAATCGATCCTATATGTGCCATCACCTGTAAATGCTTTGAATTACCTGAACAATCGTCCCAATATACCTGACGTGATGTCGTGGCAACCTAATTTTGCATTGGTGTCCAAAAGTTTGGATTGGGGAGTAACCTCTGGACCGATGGAGTTTCAGAAGGTAGGTTCTATCAAACGATATGGACAATACCTCACCGTTTGGCGACGGGATAAGAAGGGAAATTGGAAAGTCCACTTGCGGGCGGAGGTTGAGAACTATGGTAAAGGCCCAAAATCCAGTATGGTCTATTATGAACCAGACGATTCGTGGTATCTGAAGCACCGCTCGAAAGTTCGTTTGCAACAGCGTGAAGAAGTTGTGACACAAAGTGACGAGCTGTTTTCCACGATTTTAAAAGCCAATAACGAAGCTGCTTTTCAGGAATTTCTATCAGATGATGTGCGCTATTACTACCCTTGGGAGAATGAAATCGAAGGAAAGGAAAATGTTTTAGCTTTTCTGAAGAAGAAAAGAATCGAGATCACAACAGAACCTTCTGGAGTAGGTCGTGCATACAGTGGCGAATATGCGTATACATCAGGAACGGCGACTGTTCGTTCCAAAGAAAAGGTTGTGAAGTTTAACTATATCCGTATTTGGCAACTAAAGAATGATTACCAATGGAGGGTGATCATTGAAATGATGTTCGAAAGATGATAACAGGAAAAAAGAAAGCGGTCATTCTATATTGACCGCTTTCTTTTTAATGGCTGTTAGCCAATTGATTATTAATATTCCAGAGCTTTAGTTCCTCGCATTCCAGGAAGTCGGGATTAATATCGATAAAGGTGTTGTCTTTGCGCTGTTCAAACCATTCGCTCAACCTTCTATTTATCTTATCTTGTCTTGCTGCCTCTTGTATTTTAGCGAAATCTTGTTCCAGATTGGCCTGATGTGGGGGGATTCGTGATTTCAAATACATGAATTTGTAAACAGGATTGCCCGTTCTGTCTTTGGACAAAAAGGATTTGGAGTATTGTCCTACTTCTAATGGATCAATAGCTGTGAAGGTTTCTTTGTCCAATTGATCCATCGGGATTAAGCTTGTGCGATCTTGTTCATTGGAGATCATCCCGCCGGTATATTTGGTTTCTTCGTTTTCAGAATATAAAGATGCTGCCGCATTGAACGTGAGCTTGCGTTGCACCACCTTATCGTAAATACTGTCAATCTTCGCTTTTGCTCGTTCCAGACTTGTTGCAGTAGGTTTGGTTTTGATAAGGACATGTCGTACGTTTACTTCTTCCCCTCTACGTTGCAACACCTGTAGAAAATGGAATCCATACATGGTTTCAAATACAGGGGAGACTTCACCTTCTTTCAGCTTGAAAGCCATGGCCGAGAATTCCTTCACATAATTATCACGCGTGGCAAAGCCCAGTTCTCCACCATATGGTGCCGAGCCATCCTCTGAATACAGCCGGGCAATCGTTCCGAAATCCGAACCATCCATCACCTGTTTTCTGTATCCTTCTGCTTTTAATCGGAATTGCTCTTTTTCCTCTTTGGTCAAAACCGGCTTAATGACGACCTCACCGATTTCGACCTCTGTATTGAAATAAGGCAAGCTGTCTTGATTTAAACTTTCGAAATAGCGCTTTACTTCCTGGGGTGTTACATTGACGGTGGAAACAATATTGGCCTGCATTTTTTGTGCCTTTAATTGCTCCGCTTCCGTTGAGCGCATTTCTTCTTTATACTGTAGCAACGAACGGTTCAAAAACTCCTCTAGGCGCTCTTTTCCTCCGGCCTGTCTTACCATCACCTGCATCTTCCTGTTCAGATTGTCATCGACCTCGGCTTCCGAAACCTCAATGGAGTCGATAGCAGCCTGTTGGGAGAGTAATTTTTGGGTGACCAATTGTTGAAGAACGTAACATTTAAAGCCATCATCGGGCTTCATGCCCTGCGCTAAATTTTGTGCATATAATATTTCAATATCAGATTGTAAGATAATACCTGACCCCACTGTTGCGACAACTCTGTCCACCAACTTGCCTTGAGCACACAATTGCTGTATCCCACACACACTGATTAATAATAGTAATGTAATATAGTTTTTAATCATAAACGTTCTTATCTTAAAAATATCGCAAAGATAGCCACAATTATGGGTTATTTCTTATTTCCCATCAACAGACTGCCGGAATTATACTCTTTTGCCAAAGTTAGTAAAACTTTGCGCGCTAAATTATGAAAATTGATAAAATTATATTTTTCTTTAACCATATTTAACAGCTTATTTGAAATGTGGAATTGTAAAAGATTGCGTAACTTGTACATCGAATCAATCCGCAAAAGTATGAAGACCATATTTACATTGTTGTGTAGTTTTTACGTGCTAAACACCGTAGCACAGCAGATTCCCATGTTGGTGGGTACCTACACGCAGCATGGCAGTCAAGGCATTTATCTATACACCTTCCATTTGGGCACGGCAGAGGCTGAGCTCTTGTCGGCAACTACGACGACAAACCCCTCTTTTTTGGCCAAATCCAAAAATAATAAGACCGTATACGCCGTTAATGAAACCGGAGACAATGAGGCTTCTTTGTCGGCCTTTGCTTTTGATGGTGAGACCTTGTCGTTTCTGAATGCTATTCCTTCAAACGGAGCCTATCCGTGCCATGTTTCAGTGAGCGAAAAACATGCTTTGGCTATTGTTGCCAATTATGGAGGAGGTTCATTGGCCGTTTACAACTTGGAAAAAAATGGAGCACTAGGGTCGCTTGTACAACATATCCAGCATAAGGGCTCCGGCCAAAACAAAGATAGACAAGCTTCTTCACATGTACACTCGGCTTTTTTCAGTCCCGATTTTCAACGCGTATATGTGCAGGATTTGGGAGCAGATAAGATAACGATTTACCGAGTACGCAAATCCGGGCCGGACTTTGTATTAGTGGAAGAGCAGACGATCAATACGCCTGCAGGAGGAGGCCCGCGACATGTGGTGATTGACAAAAAGGAGAAAAACTTATATGTGTTGCTGGAATTGACAGGCGAGGTGGCCCATTTTCAGAAAAAGGGTAAAGATTGGATATTCATGCAGTCCGTTTCTATGAACGAGGATAGTTTTAAAGGTGCAAATGGAGCCGCCGAAATCAAAATGTCCGCCGATGGGAAACATATCTATGCAAGTAATAGGGGAGATGCCAATACCATCACACTGTTTGCTGTTGATAAGTCGGGTTCGTTGCTTAAGAAAGCGGTATATAGCACAAAAGGGAAAGGACCGAGAAACTTCAACTTATCGCCAGATGGAAAGCATGTGTTGGTTGCCAATCAGCAAAGCAACAATATCGTTATTTTTGAAAGAAATGTCCAAACAGGAGAATTAATCGATATGGATAAAGAAATTCAAGTACCTACTCCTGTTTGTGTATTATTTTAACGTGAGTTCGGGATAACAACTCATGTCACCGCTATCATCGCCTTTGGCGAGACACTGCGCGGCTTTTTTTAACGGAAATACAATTTTTTCTATCCTCATTTCAGTCCTACGGACTTAGAATAACCACGCCGTGCCTCGCCACAGGCGATGGTAGTGGTTTAATGATTAGTAGTTTAAGGTGCGCAATTACACCATGAGCCCCATCGGAGTGACATTCTCGTCAAACGAATGCTTATCCCGAGTTCATATTGTTCTAATAAGGCAATAGATTGATTTTCACGACAGTTTAATTTACCCTGCGTCATCCTTATTTCGTTTCCTCTTCCGTATTGGCAATGTTGTCGGATGTTGGTAGAGAGTCGTCTGCGGTGTCTTGCTCCGTATCACTTTCCAATTTATGTGTTTTCTCGTTGTACATGCCGGCCAGCTCATCTACGATAGTGCCTTTCCACAAAGGTGTACCCGTAAAATAAGCCGCCCGCCCGATCATGTGTGCGGCGATAGGTGCGGTGATAATCAGAAAGAATATAATGGCTATAGCCTTGGTGGTCACCGATACATCGGGGAACATGATCGCCGCACAGATTAACAACAGGCCTACGCCCAAGGTAGAGGCTTTCACCGTGACGGACAGACGCAAATAGAAATCCGGCATTCTCAAGATGCCAATTGCGGCAAAGAGTGTGGAAAAGGCACCTACAGTGCTAAATACGGCTAAAATAATCTCAATCATCTTTCTGTTTTTCAATATAGTAAGCAAATGCGACTGTTCCCAAAAAGGCAATGAGCGCCAAAATAATCGCTACATCTAAAAATACCTTTTGATTTGTGCGGATACTGTAAACCGTAATGATACCAATACCAATAGTAATAATCAGATCCAATGCAATAACCCGGTCTACTACCGCAGGACCCTTAAACAGACGTATAAAAACCAACATCACCGATATAGCCAATATAGGCAATATGACATAGTCAAAATATGTTTCTAATGTTATCATCTCAAAATCTCCAATAACCTACGTTCTAATCCAGTTTTAGTCTCTCTGACAAATGTCTCGGGATCCGTTAAATACATCACATGAATATAGATCGTCTTTTTGTCGTCGCTGATATCGATAATTAAGGTTCCCGGTGTAAGGGAAATCATGGTGGAAAGCAGGTTGATTTCGAAATCCGTTTGGGCATTCAACGGATATTTGACAATACCTGGTTTGAAAAAATAGCGCGGCGTGATCACGTCAAAGGCCACTTGTATGTTGGATTTGAGCAACTGATACAAAAAATAGAATATAAAGCTGAGAACCTTGGGTACGCGAAAAAAATACCGCTGATCATTTTCATTGCGGTTCATGATCCATAAGACGAAGAACCCCAACATGAAGCCGAAGAGAAAATTGGTGTAATACATCGAACCAGTGAGGGCCACCCAGATCCCGGCCAACAGCAGGTTCATTAAAAAATTCTTTATCATCTCTTTTTTAATTTTAAAATTAAAAATTCCCAACCGTCATTTTCGCATCCACGGTTGTCAGTTCCCTTTTCCCAATACCGCCTCGATGTATGGGCGTGTATCGATTAGTTGTGTGGCGATCTGATCAGCTATCTTCGCAATAGCTTCTGCATTTAAACCGATATACAATGTAACAGTCGCCAATATGCCCACGGGCAACACCATCAAGATTTTCTTATAAGGTTGCATCGGAGCGAATTTGTCGTCTATATTATCCTGTATCGGCGGATTTTTCCAAAATACCTGTGCCCACATTTTAGCAATGACATACAACGTGACGAAGCTGCCCAGAATAAGGGCGATCACAAAAACATATTGCTGTTGGCTGAAAGCCTCTTGAAACAACATGATTTTTGGCCAAAAACCAGACAGTGGCGGAATACCGACTAAGGAAAACAATACCAAGGCGATTAAAAGTGAGATTTTGGGATAATCCTTATATAAGCCTCCTAATTTGTTCATATCCATGCTGCCACGCAATTGGCGGATCAGTCCCGCAATCAGGAACATATTTGTTTTGACCATAATATCGTGGATAAGGTAAAACACAGCCCCCATTAAAGCGATTTTGCTGAACATGGCTATACCCCCAACCATAAATCCAATATGGCAAACAATCAGGTAAGAAAATAGTCTTCTAATGTTTGTCTTTATCACTGCTCCAAATACACCGGTGAGAATGGTCAGCACCGCTATGACCATGAGCAGGTTTCGTGTAAAATCATCAGGAATAAAAATCAGACTGAAAACCCTTAACATCGCATAAATGCCAACTTTGGTCAACAATCCGCCAAAAGTGGCGGCCACTGCCGATGGCGGTGTATGATAGGAGGATGGTAACCAATAATAGAGCGGAAAGACGGCAGATTTGATTCCAAAACCGATGATGAAGAAGCAGGACGTGATACCCACAAGGGTTTTGTTCTGCACACTAGGTATTTTAAGTGCCAAATCGGCCATATTTAGGGTGCCGGTAATGCCATAAAGAATACCGATTCCTGTCAGGAAGAACGTTGAAGCGAGAATGTTCATCGCCATATATTTAACCGCTCCCTCTAACTGGGCTTTTCGGCCGCCTAACGTCATCAAGACAAAAGATGAGATGATGATGACCTCAAAGTATACGTAGAGGTTGAAAATGTCGCCTGTCAAAAAAGCGCCATGCAATCCCATGATTAAGAAATGGAAAATGGGGAAATAGCCATAGAGCATGCGCTGACGACTCAACCCGATAGAGGAGAAAATAGACACGGCAAAGGCTGCAATGGATGTGAGCAACACTAATGTGACACTGAGCAGGTCGGCCACGAATACAATGCCGAACGGTGCGTCCCAGTTGGAGGCGTTCATGGTCAATATACCGCCGTGGTATACTTTATTGAACAAACGGATGGCCACTAATAGTCCCAATAGGCTGCCACCCACGCTCAGAAAACGTTGGGTTACCGTCTTTCGCCAAAACATTAATTGGATGATGGCAGCAAACAGATTTACAAAAACGGGCGCTAGGATATGGTTGTCTATCATAAATCTTCTTCTTCTTCAGGGGTGTTTAAGTCATCTAAATCATCAGAATCCACCAAAGCATAAACCCGTTTTAAGAGTACGATGGCGAAAGAAGTCAGACCAAAGCTGATGACGATGGCGGTCAATATCAATGCCTGTGGAATGGGGTCGGCGTATATTTCCTGAAACACTTTGTAGGCCTCGTCAATGACTGGTGGTTTTCCTTTGGTGATCTTTCCCAAAAGAAAGATTAAAATGTTGGTTCCATTACCTAGGAGCATGATACCCAACAGCAGCTTGACCATGCTTCTGCGCAGGATAAGGTAAACGCCGGCAGCGTATAACAATCCAATAACCAATACTAATAGTAGTTCCATGTTATTCCTCTAAAGCTATGGTAAACAAAATGGTTAAGACAACGCCTATGACCACCAAATACACACCGATATCAAAGAATAATGCGGAACCGATCATGCCGATGACAGGAATGGGTTCCTCAAACCATAAACCGGTCATGGGGGGCAAATCAAAAGCCATGGGAATGACAACGCTGAGTGCTGAAGTGCATAACCCGATCGGAATAAGCGATAGTGGCTTATGGCGAAGAATTTTCATGGTATTTGCTGTGCCGTTTGCAAAACTATGGAGAACAAAGGCGATAGCCGCCACTAAACCTCCTACAAATCCTCCTCCCGGATAATAGTGTCCTCTCAACAGGAGGAAGAATGAAAACAGCAACAGGATAGGCAATAAATATCGTGTTGCATTTTGTAATATAGCACTCTTCATATCTTTTTTATTTTGAGATAGTAATCAGTGATCAGTATTAAGTGATCAGTTCTCAGTAGCCTTAAACCCTTTCTTTCCCAAGACCCGAAGGGCTCACCGAAGTTAATTATCTCATTTCCCAATTTCCACATTTTCAAATTTCCAAATTCGCCCATTTCCAAATTATCTTTGATGAGCTCGCTCCGCTCGGTTCCCTTATTCTTTTTCAGATGATTTTAAACGTAATTTTATCAAACTATAAACCCCTAATGCCGCAATAGACAATACCACGGTTTCAAACATGGTGTCGATTCCCCGGAAATCTACCAAAATCACATTCACAACATTTTTTCCTTTGGCCAGCAGGTAAGCGTTTTCGCCGTAAAACTCACTGATTTCGTTCGTGGTAGGTTCGTAAAGCACTTTGAGTACGATTAGGGAAAGAATGGCGCCAAACCCTAAGGCTACGACGGCATCGCGAACCAAAATGCCCTTTTTCGTGAAGTTGATAAAGCTAGGCAGTTTATATAAAACCAGCACAAACAAAACCGTGGTTAAGGTGTCGATGGTAAACTGTGTCATGGCCAGGTCGGGCGCACTGTAAAAGACAAAGAACAAACAGATGCAATATCCGATAATACTCGTCGAAACTACAGAAGTGAGTCGAGATCTCGTGGTCACAATGATGTAGATAGCTCCTATTAAGATCAATACAAAGCCTACTTCATACCAGGATAACGGTGTAAGCGTCGAAAAATCAATTTGGATAGGCCCGCTGAGCCAAAGCTTGTAGCCCAGTAACAATTCCGCAAAAACAATAATCTTAAAATGATAGGAACGCAGGAACCCATCATGTAAAAGATCCGTATACGTGGCGGAAAAACGTTTAAATCCAGAAGCGAGGTGGAAGATGAGGGTTTGTGGAGAAATACCGTTCAGTTTCTCTACAGCTCGAAGCTTCTGTATACTTGGCCTGTTGAAGAGATATACCAATGTGCCGGCGCCCAAGGTACATATACTCAAAATCAACACGGTGTTGACACCGTGCCATATCTTCAAATCCAGCCCTGTTTCGCTACCGTAGATGCTGTTGGCTGTCTGTAGATTGAAATATTCGCCAACAATGCCCGGGATACAACCGAAGATAAGTCCTAATATACCTAAAATCAAAGGGGCAATCCACATGGAAGGATAAGGCAAGTGCACGTTCTCAAATTCTTTGGGGAGCCGCCCCGTAAAAGGTTTAAGGCCGGCCATAAAGCCCGCTGCAACCAGGGCGGTGTTGGTCACAACGGCCAAGACCGTCAACCATAAAGCCCAATTTTCGGTAAAATGGAGCGTTGATTCGTAAATCAAGTCTTTGCCGATAAAGCCATACGTCAGCGGTACACCGGCGCTGGATAATGCGGCCAGCAGTGCCGCGATGAAAACCGGGAAAAGAACTTTTCGAAGTCCTGATAATTGCGTGATGTCGCGCGTATGTGTCTCATGGTCTATGATTCCAGTCACCATGAACAAAGTTGCTTTATAGAGCGCATGTACCAAGATAAAGACACTGGCCGCGATGATGGCTTCTTTCGTTCCCAATCCTAATAAAAAAGTTAAGACGCCTAGCGCGGCAATGGTTGAATAGGCCAAAATAGCCTTTAAATCCAATCGGAATAGGGCATGGATAGCCGCATAGAGCATCGTGAAACCGCCTACGGCCATGAGCGTATATTGCCAAAAATCCGTATGGCCCAAGATGGGTGTAAAACGAGCGAGGAGGTAAATCCCCGCTTTCACCATCGTCGCCGAATGAAGGTAAGCCGAAACAGGAGTAGGCGCTTTCATCGCTCCAGGAAGCCAAAAATGAAAAGGAAATTGAGCGGATTTGGTAAATGCGCCTATGAAAATAAGGCTGACAAAGAGGGGATAGAGGGAATGGCTGATCAGCATTTCCCGTTTGTCTACCAACTCGCTAATGACATAGGTTCCTGCAATGTTGCCTAGCAAAATCAGGCCGGCCAGTAAAAAAAAACCGCCAAATCCCGTGATACAAAGTGCCGTGATGGCGCTTTTCCGGGAATCTTCACTATCGTTGTTAAATCCGATAAGAAAAAAAGAACTGATACTGGTCAACTCCCAAAAGATAAACAGCGTGATGATATTATTCGATAACACCACGCCCATCATCGCGCTCATAAAGAGCAACAGATAACCAAAAAAGCGGTCAAAGTAGAGATGGCCCTTGAGATAAGTACGACCATAAAAAAAGATGGCTGTTCCAATCCCGGTGATCAACAGCGAAAAAAGCAAGGATAGTCCATCGAGTCTAAAGTCAAAATCAATACCAAGCGATGGCACCCAATTAAAGTGTTGTACGAAATTGGTACCGCTCATGACAGACGGAACATGCAACAGGTAAAAAAGAAAAAGAAGTACAGGTATAAAAGGAAGCAAAATGCTCCATCTCGTTTTAATAAACTTGCCAAAAGGAACTAAAAGGCACGATGTTATTAAGCCTGTTAAAACAGTAAATAGCATGTAGTCTTATATGTTTTTATGTTGAAATCGGATAAAAATACAAAAAATAGCAGTTTCTTCGTTTGATTTTTTTGAGAATATTGAAGCATAAAGTGTTTCTGTTTTCCAAGAAGTGTGAACTGGCAGCCGTGTATGTGCTGTGTGTCAGAAATTATCTTAGCAAGAGGTATCGATAATTTTACACGGGTAAGTATATCGACAGCATTGCAAACAACGACAACTTTATTTAAGTTTAAACCATGAAACATCTATACCTGACTTTTCTGACTGTCGCTTTTCTGTTTTCCTTTGAATCGCGTGCACAGTATCAGAAACCGCAATTGACAGATCCTGACTCATGGTCATTAATTCTGATGCCAGATCCGCAGACATATACTCGTTTCCATAAGAACGTTGGTGTTCTCAACCTGATGACCGGGTGGATTCATGAGAACGTAGACGTGTTGAACACACAATTTGTGCTTTGTACGGGCGATCTGGTAGAACACAATGATTTTATGAATCCCAAAGGTAACGAAGGGAACTTGAACAGCGCGAAGCAATGGACGAACGTGAGAAATGCATTTGCTACGTTGGATCACCGCGTGCCTTATGTGCTGGCGACAGGAAACCATGACTATGGTTATAGAAGTGCGGAATACCGCTCAACGCACTATGATGCGTATTTCAATGTGAATCAGAACAGCCTCAACCAGCGGGCGCTTCGCGAAATCGGACCACAGCTTGATGGAAAATCAACTGCGGTAAATGCTCTTTATGCATTTAACACGCCGCATAATAAAGAAATATTAGTGCTTGTTTTGGAATTTGCACCACGCGATACTGTTGTCAACTGGGCCAAGAAGATTGTAGAGGCTAAACCCTATGCGGACAAGGATGTCATCTTGTTGACCCATGTCTATTTAAACAAGGAAAGCCAGCATATAAAAACACAAGGCTATAAAATCGCAGATGCCAATTACGGAGAGGCTCTATTTGAAAAACTAGTGAAGCCGGCCAAAAACATACGGATGGTGTTTTCTGGTCATATCGGTGCGCCTAACGATTTCAATGCCCATTTGGGATTTAGGCAGGATAAGAATGCTGCAGGAAAGACAGTCTCGCAAATGACGTTCAATGCACAGGCAGTTGGTGGCGGCTGGCACGGAAACGGGGGAGATGGCTGGTTGCGCTATCTGGAATTTCTTCCTGATGGGAAAACCGTCAAAGTGAAAACGTTCTCTCCATTGTTCGCTATTTCGCCAACAACACAGCATCTCGCATATAAAACAGAAGAAAACCAAGAATTTACCTTTACATTGGATTAAAGAAGACCACGGTGATTAAACAACCTCGTATATGATGGCTATACGTTAGCTTGAATTTGTATAATTTTTGAAATATGTAATATTTCTCTTAAATTTAGCGAATTACATAAAATCAATTAAATAAATATGAAAAAAATTTTACTTTCATTAGCAGGAGCGCTGCTATTGGCTGTGGGCGCTCAAGCGCAGGTTAGTTACGGTGTTAAAGCTGGATTAAATCTGCCAAAGTTGAAATTTAGCGGAGACGATAGCAATACAAGCTACACTTCCGATATGGCTACAAACTTCCATATCACAGGCTATGCAAACATTTTTGCAGCCCAAAATTTTGCGGTCCAACCCGGACTATCCTTGCAAGGAAAAGGAGGGAAGTTTAAGTCAGATAATTTTTTAGACCTTGAAGAAGGTGAAGAAGGAACGGTCAATTTTATGTCTATTGAGATCCCAGTGAATGCAGTGTATTATATTCCGACAGGAGATGTTGGTTCCGTATTCATTGGTGCAGGTCCATATTTAGGAATCAATGTGGCAGCGAACGCGAAAAGTGGCAATGTAAGTGAGAAACTGGAGTTAGGTTCAGGCGAAGAGCAAATTAAGCGATTGGATTATGGAGCCAATTTTTTGGCAGGATATAAATTGTCAAACGGTCTTCTGTTGAATGTAGGCTATGGATTAGGATTGGGAAATTTGTTAAATGTTGATGCAGTGAAGATGAAAAACCAAGTCCTTTCCATTGGGGTAGGTTTCGAATTTTAAAAATTTTAAAATCGGGTCCTTACTTTTCAAAAAGCGAAAAGACAATAAAACAAAGGCATCATTGTTTCACGAACAATGATGCCTTTGTTTTTTTATCGTGGTGTCGGGGCTTTCGGCCTGACACTCTTCAGCTACTTTGTGTCCTTTTTCCCGAATACACTCAGGCGTAGATAGCGACCTGGTCGTTCTTTCACGTCTTTTACCAAATTGTCGAGCTCCTGAGACGCGCTGTTAAGGTTTTCATAAAGCTTGTCGTCATGCAATAACAATCCTATTGATCCTTCGCCATTGTTAATTTTGGAAGTGATGGCTTGCACATCTTTCATGGCTTGGTTGGCGTTATCGATCGTTGCCTTAATCTCTGATTTGGAAAGATCTTCCGAAAGATGGTCTAGATTAGCCAAAATGGTGTTGATCTTTTCGTTGTTTTGTTTGAAGTTATTGGTGATGGATTCTAGATTCTGCATGATTTTTGCCAACCGAACTTTTTCAGATCCCATCAATCCTTCGACATCTTTCGTAATGTTCTCCATGTTGGTCAATGAGACGGAAATACTGCGAAGGCTGGTTTTGAAATCTCGTTGAAACTCCTCGTTCAGTGCCGTGTTCACACCTGACAAGACCGAATCAAGCTTCACCACCAAATTTTCTATCTTTTTCTGTAGAGGCTCTACCTTTTCCAATAAATTAGCCTGTACGTCCGAAAGCAACGGGTCACCACTTTTCGCCATGGTTTTGCTGTTGCCCAATTCAAAGACAATAGCTTTGCTTCCTAATAGGTCTGCACTAACAATTCGGGCAACGGTATTGGAAGGAATGTCGTATTCATTTTTGATTTTGAAATGCGTACGGATTTTTCCATTAGGGAGTAATTGTAATTCAGATACCCGCCCTATCTGATACCCGTTGACAACCACAGGTTTGGAAACGGTCAGTCCGTCTACGTTGTCGTAGTCGGTGTAAAATTCGTTTTCACGGCTGAAGACATCGTTTCCTTTCAGGAAGTTATAACCGATGAATAACAAGGCAAGACTTACTACGGTAATGACGCCTACTTTTGTCTCGTTGGATATTTTCAAAATACTATATTAATTAAGACCTGTCAATAACAACAAACTAATGTACTAAAAGTTTATCGATCTACGGCAGTTTTGTATGTTTTTATTGCGTTAAATAAATTTGTTACAATTTGATCCTGCCCATTGGCCGATAGCATGAAGTTTTCTTCGTCAGGGTTGCTTATAAAGCCTATTTCCGTTAATACCGCAGGCATTCCGGCGGTTGCCAATACGGCTAAGGATAGTTCTAAAACGCCCCTATCTTTCCTTCCGGAATCTTTAAAGGCATCCTGCATATAAGAGGCCAGTCGTATACTTTCCCGTCGGTATTGGTTTTTCATCAATTGCAAAACAATCATACTGGAGGGATCGTTTGGATCAAAACCACCGTAATTTTCTTGATAGTTTTCTTCTAACAAAATAGAAGCGTTTTCCCGAATGGCCGCATCCTGTTGTGCTAAGCGGTTAAATCCGCTGACGATTGTTTCTGTTCCTGTTGCGGTAGTGTTCAGCACTTTGCTCGTCACATATCGTCCTTTGCTGTTCTTTCTTCGGACAGTAGTCATGCCTCCAGAATTGCAATGAATCGAAATGAATAAATCTGCTTTGTGCTTGTTGGCAACGGCCGGGCGCTGATAAAGAGGGATAAATTCATCTGTAGTACGGGTGTAAATAACCTTTACACCGGGCATATCTTTCTCAATTTTTTTTCCGAGTTTCAGCGTTACCTGTAAGGCAATATCCTTCTCTTTAGATTTTTTTCCAACAGCTCCCGAATCGTGGCCACCATGTCCTGCATCCAAAACAATGGTCTGCACTTTTTTCAATCCAACAGGAGGGGTCTCCTGTTTTGTAATTGGTGAAAAAGCCGTTATAAAATAAAAAGCAACGAAAATAAAAGCGGTAATACGAAAGCCATTTGGCGAGTGATAATTTTTCAACTTGTGTAAATATGGTGATAACCTTGACAACATCCTATAGACTTGTGCGCAACGATCTAATGTTTTATGGATTCTTTATAACTTTTGATAGCGTTGACAATGTTTTGTGCAATTTCGTTTTGTCCTTTTTCCGAGAGCATATAATCCTCTTCCTCAGGACTGCTGATGAAGCCTATTTCCGTTAGTACCGCGGGCATGGCCGCTTTAGCCAGCACAAATAGCCCTTGCTCTTTGACGCCTCGGTCTCCTTTCGCAGATTTGACATATTCTTGTTGCATCAGCGATGCTAATTTAATGCTCTCCCGGCGGTGTTGGTTTTTCATCAATTGAAAAACGATATAGCTGGAAGGATCGGCCGGGTCGAAGCCTGCAAAATCTTCCTGATAATTGTCTTCCAGCAATAAATCTGCATTTTCACGAATGGCTACGTCTTGCTCGCCCATTCTATGATAACCCAATACAAGCGTTTCTGTGCCTTGCACATGTGGGTTTCTCCTAACGGTAGTGACGTATCGCCCTCTACTGTTTTTCACCCTCACATCCTGATCGGCAGAGTTGGCATGGATGGATATAAATAAGTTTGCTTTGTTCTTATTGGCTATTTCCGTTCGGGCTAAAAAGGTCACGTCTTCGTCGATAGTTCTGGTCAATATCACTTTGACACTGGGTATTTGGTCTTCCAGGAAAGTCTTGACTTTTTTGGAAACATCTAGAACGATATCTTTTTCAGCAGATTTTCGTCCCCTGGCTCCGGGTTTGTCGCCACCATGGCCTGGGTCCAGAACAATGACAAAAGATTCTTTGCGCGACGTATGGTTTACAGATGCTGTGTCTGACAAGGGAAATGCGAAAGCTACATTCCCAACAAGCGCCATAACCAGAGCGAAAATTGAAAGTGAAACCTTTACATTTAATTTTTTTATCATAAGTATCTATCCAAAAATATCCTTGCTTACCAAAGACAAAATTAGTTTACAAATTTATGTTTCATTAACATTCATGCATCATGCTTTGTAAATGTTTTTGACTATTTTTGCCGAAACAAGTTTAAATTCATACAAAAATAACATTCATAATTTATTTTGAAGGTGTTCAATCAAATTTTGTGTCAAATTTTATTTTTCATATTGGGCCTGACGACTGCGTTTGCCCAAGTATTGGCACCTTCAAGAGCCTCGTCTAATAACGCTGTTGACACCACATTGAACGTAACGGACACCATCCAGCCGTTAAATGACACCACGAGAAACCATTTGCGTGAGGTGCAAGGGAAGGATACGGTGGTCATGCAGGATAAGGACGGTCTCGAAACCGTGGTGGCCATCGTGGCAAATGATTCTTCATGGAATCAAGTAAACAAAAATATCCTGCATTTGTACAAAGGAGCAAAGGTCAAATATCAAGACTTTGAGCTGGCTGCGGATTACATCCGTTTAGACCGGAATACCAATGAACTCTTTGCGAGTGGCGTAATGGACCATAATGGAAAGTACGTTGGGCGACCGGTAGTGATTTTTCCGGGTGATACGCCCAAGACAGTTGATTCGTTGGTGTACGACTATAAGACACAAGAAGGGAATACCTATGGTATTATGACAGAGGAGGGCGGTGCCTATATTCAGGCAAAGGTACTTCGAAAAAACCTTTACGACGAGCTCTCCTTGAAAAGCGGCATGTACAGTACCTGTAACTTGCCTTACCCGCACACACACTTTGGCATACATTTTACCAAGGGACTCTTGGCCAAGAACCATATCATCGTAGGGCCGGCCTATCTGGTCGTGGAAAATATACCCATAAAATTTATAGCGGTTCCCTTTGGCTTTTTTCCAAAAAATGACAAGAAAACCTCTGGTTTTCTGTTTCCTTCTTTTGGCGAGGATGCTACGCGTGGTTTCGCCATGCGCGATATCGGTTGGTACTTGACTTTTAACGATTATTGGGATAGTGAATTGCGGGGTAGTCTTTATTCCAAGGGTTCTTGGGAAGCCAGTGTACGGACCAATTATCTCGTTAATTATAAATATAGTGGTGGATTTAACATTCGCTATGCGGCTACCAAGGCAGGTGTCGAAGGCACGGACAATTATGGCACCAATAAAGACTTTAATGTGACGTGGAACCATACCCAGCGCCAGGAGGCCAATCCGGGAACTTCTTTTTCCGCATCTGTCAATTTCGGAACGGGCTCTTATTTCCGCAATACCGGATTTAACCAAAGCAATAGCATGGAAGATGTGGTACGCAATAACATGTCTTCTTCCATCGCCTATGGAAAAGTGTTTGCCGACGGGAAAGTTAACTTTACCTCAAGTTTGAGCCATAGGCAGGATATGGCCACCGGACGTGTGGATTTAGAATTGCCGACATTTAGCTTGAACGTTTCCACTTTTAATCCGTTTGATTCCAAAAACAGGGTAGGAGACCAAAAATGGTACCAACGGATTACGGTAGGGTACAGTTTACAAGGAAGAAATACCATATCTACGGGTGATTCTACTTTGTTTACCAAACAGTCTTTAGGTCAATTTACCAACGGTTTCCAGCACAGTATCCCTGTCAGTCTGAGCTTAAACGCTTTTAAATATTTTCAGTTTAATACCTCGGTGAGTTATACGGAAAGATGGTATTTGCAAACCGTTCGAAAGGGGCTGCGCAATATGGTGAATGGCTTTGAGGAGAAGAGAGACACCGTTCAAGGCTTTAAGCGTGCATACGATTATTCCATGTCTTCGGGGCTATCGACCAAGATATACGGTATGTATCCCAAAATGGGTAAGATCGAGGCTATTCGCCATGTGGTTACGCCGTCGTTCAATCTTAACTATCGCCCTGACTTTTCCGAAGAGCGCTATGGATTCTATAAGGAGTACGTAAATATGAATGGCGAACGGCAGAAATATTCTATTTTTGAAGGGGGAATTTACGGTGGGCCTGGCGCCGGAAAGTCGATGGGGATAGGCTTTTCAGTGGATAACAATATTGAAGCCAAAGTTAGAAATTCCAAAGATACGACTGGAAAGGAAGCCTTTAAGAAGATACCGCTGTTACAAGGGTTGACCTTTAGCGGTAATTATAATTTCATGGCAGACTCTTTGAAGCTATCAACCATCAGTTTTTCGGGGCGTACTTCGATTTTTAACCAAAAGATCAATTTAAATTTCAACGGTACATTGGATCCCTACGTGGTCAATTCGGAGGGACGTCGAATCGATCGCTTTGCTGTTCAAGAAGGAAACTTGGCACGCTTGACCAATTTCGGCCTGTCGTTTGACTATAGCCTGAATCCGGATGCCAACAAGAGCCGTAATAACAACCTCGATTCTTTACGCAACCAAATGCCTAACCTTACGCAAGATCAGGCCGAAGCCTTGGCACGTATCAGTACCGATCCAAATGCCTTTGTGGATTTTAATATCCCCTGGAATTTAAATGGATCGTTTAGCATGAACTATACCAAAACGTGGAATAACCAAGATAGGCGTATGGAGAATCAGCTGACCGCCACGGTGAATGTAAACGGCGATTTCAATGTGACGCCAAAGTGGAAAGTACAGTTTAATACCGGCTATGATTTGCGACAGAAAGCGCTTTCGTTGACACGGTTGAGCATATACCGCGATCTGCATTGTTGGGACATGTCTGTTGGATGGACGCCATTTGGACAGTATCAGAGTTATAACATAACCATTCGGGCGAAGGCTTCTATATTGCAGGATTTGAAATTGACCAAGCAGGAGAGCCACTATCGGTACTAATTTGTTGTTCCAATTTCTGCTTCGCGTTTCGACGCGAAGCAGAAATTGGAACAACGGAATAAAATCGCATGATGAAAGCTGAAATCATAACCATTGGAGACGAAATTCTGAACGGACAAATCGTGGATACCAATTCAGCGTGGATAGCGCAGCAATTGGCTCCTTTGCAGATTCCCATCGTTCAAATCACCTCAATTGCCGATGTGCGGGAAGATATTGCCGAGGCGTTGCACTTAGCCTCTGAACGGGCAACCGTTATTATCGTAACCGGGGGGCTTGGTCCTACCAAGGACGATGTTACCAAAGAAACGCTGGCACAGTATTTTCAAACCCATCTTGTCCGTAATGAAGAAGTGCTAAGCCATGTGCGTAACCTGTTCCTGCGTTTTGGATATGCGGACATGCCTGCCATGAATGTTCACCAAGCCGATGTATTGGCCAACGCGGAAGTCCTGTTCAATGATGTAGGGACGGCGCCAGGTATGTGGGTAGCGCAAGACGGACGGTATTATGTTTTTTTGCCTGGCGTACCTTTTGAAATGAAATACCTCATGGAAAATCGGGTGCTTGCCCGGCTTGAGAATGTCAACCGCACACAGACCATCATCCATAACACCTATGTATTAACGGTAGGAATAGGCGAGTCGCATCTTGCCGAGCGTATAGCGGATGTGGAAGCTCAATTGCCTAAACATATTCATTTAGCTTATCTTCCCCAGATAGGGCTGGTTAAATTGCGTTTGACGGCGCAAGGTCGTGACGAACAGCGATTGCGTGAGGAATGTGACCTCATCGCAAAAGCCATACAGGGCCGAGTGGGAGACCATGTAATCGCTTTTGAAGATCTTTCCTTTGAACAGGTTATCATTGCTCGATTTAAGGCACAGGAATTGCATTTGTCGACAGCCGAGAGTTGTACAGGAGGTTATATATCGTCATTGATCACGGCAGTATCAGGGGCAAGTGCGATGTTCAATGGGGGTGCCGTTGTCTATTCCAACGAGGCCAAGCACGCCGTTTTGGGCGTAGACCCAGAAGTTATCCAACAGCATGGAGCCGTCAGCGAGCAAACCGTGCGGCAGATGGCCGAAGGCGCCCGGCGCGTGTTTAGGACGGACTATGCCATCGCCACAAGTGGCATAGCGGGCCCGGATGGCGGAACAGCCGAGAAGCCTGTTGGGACGGTATGGGTGGCGGTGGCCGGCCGGCAGGAGACCGTTGCCAAGGTTTTCCATTTTAAAAATGACCGACAGGTCAATATTGAGCGCTCCGCGAAGGTTAGCCTACAATTGCTATGGGATTTATTTCAAAAGGAACTGAAAATCAAATCAAAATAATATTTCATGTAGCATTTGAAATAAAATATTTTATTTTGTTTATAGGTATTAGGTAGATTATATGTTATCTTAGTAGCTCATTCAACGAGCTTAGACGTATGGGAATATATAAACTGTTGCTCCCCAAAATGGGAGAGAGCGTTTCGGAAGCAACCATTACCAAATGGGTGAAGGAAGTGGGTGACATGATAGCGGAAGACGAAGCGGTGGTGGAAATTGCGACAGATAAAGTAGATTCGGATGTGCCGTCTCCTGTGGGAGGGAAATTGCTGAAAAAGTTATTTGAAGAAAATCAAGTAGCGCAGGTAGGCGATGTCATTGCCTTATTAGAAGTGGAAGGCGGGGGAGAAGAAGAGGAAAGTGTTGCGCAAGTGGAATCCGCTCCCGCTGTGGATCCGGTAAGCCAGGTTGACGAAGATGTTGCCGAACCGCTTAACAATGGTCACGAAGAGCATACAACAGAGATTCCCGGTATTCCCGGGACGGAGCTGTTGGAAGAAAAGGATGTGGAAAAAACAGTGATTCATTCCTCGGATAGGTTTTATTCGCCGTTGGTCAAAAATATTGCACAAGAAGAGGGGCTCAGCCAAGAGGAGCTGGATAATATTGTGGGTACAGGATTGGAAGGCAGGGTCACCAAACAGGATGTGCTGGGCTATTTGGCCAATCGTTCTTCATCCACGAAGGCAATCACTTCCCAGCCTATAGCCAATGAGCAGGTGTCTCCCGAAAAACCAACCGTCGCCACGATGAAAACTTCCTCTGGCGATGAGATCGTGGAAATGGACCGCATGCGTAAGCTAATTGCAGACCATATGGTCCATAGTGTGAAAACTTCGCCCCACGTAGCCTCTTTTGTAGAAGCAGATGTCACCAATTTGGTGCAATGGAGAGAAAAGATAAAAGAGGGGTACAAGAAAAGGGAAGGCGAAAATATCACCTTTACGCCGATTTTTATCGAAGCCATCAGCAAAGCATTGAAAGATTTCCCAATGGTCAATGTTTCTATTGACGGACACAATATCATCAAAAGAAAAAATATCAATATAGGCATGGCAGCAGCTTTACCTTCAGGCAACCTTATTGTGCCGGTTATTAAAAATGCCGATCAGTTGAGCCTAGTGGGATTGAGCAAATCGGTTAACGACCTGGCAAGCCGGGCGAGAGCCAACCAGCTGAAACCAGACGATACGCAAGGAGGTACATTTACGTTTACCAATATCGGTGCATTTGGCAACATCATGGGGGTACCGATCATTAATCAGCCACAAGCAGCCATCTTGGCTGTGGGCACCATCAAGAAACGTCCTGCCGTTTTGGAAACCGAGTATGGCGATGTCATTGCCATCAGGCATATGATGTATCTGTCCATGTCTTACGATCATCGCATCATCGATGGGGCGTTAGGTGGCACATTCTTAAAGCGCGTGGCAGATTACCTGGAAAATTGGGATGTCAATAGGGTGATCTGATCCACCAAAAAAGCTCATGACGAAGATGTTATTATAGAAAATAGGCATTGTGAAGGAGGTGTCTAAAAAGATCGTTTTTAATGTGATTCTGAGCGTAGTCGAAGAATGGGCAGTGTTGTAAATCAACAAGTTGTATGTTTCGGCTCCGCTCAACATGACAACTTGTGAACCTTTTTGGACATCTTCTTCATTTTTATATACAATTCTCGATGTAGTTAAGATTTTTCAGATACAAAAAAGAGGGTTGTTTACAGTATTTTCTATTTAATCTTGCTGTTCAGGTGTGGACTCTTCAGGTTCTTTGGTGTGTATCACAACACCGTAAAGCCAATTCAGCTTGTTGAATCTAGATTGTAGCTGATCTTTTGATACAATTTCTAATCTGTCAACCTTATTGCTCTCACATAAGAGGGATAAATCACCTTCATAATCATTCTCCAATAAGGAATCTTTAAGGATAAACACAAGCATAGAATCAGGATGTTGATTGTATAAGCTTTCAAAGTCCCTTGATATACGTTTGAAATGCTTGATAAATTTATATTTGGCAAAGGGGATGGTTTCTACAATTACAGCCCCATCCTCTGCTATAGCCCCATATTTTTTTGTTGCGGACGTATCATGAAGAATTGTAAATCGAGCAATATCTTTCGGTTCAAATTGGGCCAATGTATGTATACTAACTTGTTGCTCATCAATAATGATAATTGGATGTTTCCCGAGTTTGCTCAGCGCATCTTTCGTCGCATCCTGCCCAAAGGCTAAGAGGGAGAATAGCAAGAGTAGGTAGGTTGCTAAATGTCTTTTCATTGAAAATTAGGATTTATAGTTATTTACGAATATATGTATAATCTCTTAGAATTTGTTCAATCCCAGCAAATGTATCAAGAGCCCTGATTTGGCTTTCCTATAGAAATCCTGCGAACTGCAACAATGTGATTGAGTAGATTTTGCCCTGCAGATTTCGTGGATATTCTCACGCATCTGCCTGCCGGTAGACAGGATTCAACTTTATTTCATTTCGCTTACCATGCGTTTTTTGAGGTCGTGTTACCTAGAGTGGGGTCGGAGGATAGATCCCGGGCTAGTCGTAGTGTCTCACTACGACATTTTATAAGAAGGGCCGAGAAGGGGTTTTAGCGTCCGCTACGACTATATAGGAGTGACTACCGATTTCTTTACCCCCCCCCTTTCCGAGGCTCTTCCAACCGCGCTCCTCATCCTCGAGGGAGATATCTTGCAAAGGGCAACTATATTTTGGAGAAAATTTTCGGTTTTGATCAGCGCGCTACTTTATGGATTATCCAAAATAGGAATTTGGATAGCTTCCTAAATAGTGCTCTCTTTTTTCAACTTCCGAATAACATACCTGTACCGGAAAAACAGTAATACCGAGGAAGTCAACAATCCCAACGTCAAGCCATACCACACCCCTTGGACACCCCAACTGAAGGTGATGCCAAAAACATAGGCGCAAGGTATACCTATGACCCAATACGCGATAAACGTAATTAAAGTTGGAATATTCACGTCGCCCATACCCCGTAAGACGCCCAAGCCAACCACTTGCGTGCCGTCGAAGAGCTGAAACAGTCCCGCAATAATTAACAGCGTGGCCGATATGGCAATCACGGCCTTGTCGTCACTGATCATCAACGGGAGATATTGGTTGAATAGGGCAAAGGTCAAGGCGCAGATGAACATGAACAATAGCACCAAGTGATATGACACCGTCGCAAATTTCTGGACACGTTGTATATTTTGCTGTCCAAAACTGTGACCAGTCTTGATCGTAGCGGCCGAAGCAATGCCACTGGCCATCATGTACGTCATGGCGGCCAATGTGATGGCCACTTGATGGCTGGCTTGTTCCACCGCGCCGATTTTACCCGCAATGATAGACGCTACTGCGAAAGAACCTACTTCAAAAACATATTGCATCGCAACGGGTGCGCCAATTTTGGAGATATCTTTTAGCCGACCTAGGTCGATATGGAATATCCTGAAATGCTGTATGTAGGCGTTGAAATTTTTTGATTTTAAGACATAGGCTGACATGGCAAGCATCATCAAGATACGGTCGATTAATGTGGCATAGCCCACACCTACAATACCCATAGGCTTTAAACCAAACATGCCCTTCACAAAAATAACAGCCAATATAATATTGAGAACATTGCCCCAAATGGTAATGTTCATGGCCTGGCGGGTAAATCCCAACCCTTCGGCAAACTGCTTAAAGGTGTTGAACACCATCAACGGCACGATGGAGAGCATCAGTAAAAACAGGTAAGGTTTAGCTGTCTCTACGACCCGCGGATCCTGGTCCAAGTGCTGTATGGCATACATGGACCCGAAATTGACCAAGCAAAACAACAGCATGCCTGTCGCTATGTTGAGCCAGAGGCTATTGGATAACAACCGGCCGCAACTGTCTTTTCGCCCTTTGCCGTTTTCCTGCGCAATCAATGGTGTCAGTCCATACGAGACGCCAAGCCCGATCACCATCACCACGATAAACACCGAATGGACCAAGGAAACAGCTGCCAACGGAATGGTTCCGGCAAATTTTCCGACGATAACCGTGTCGGCCGTCTGCACCAAGGTTTGTCCCAACTGCGACACGACAACAGGACCGGCCAACGCAAAGGTGCTCCAGTAGAAATGCTTGTTTTGTTTGTAATAACCGAATGCCATGGGGACGCAAAGGTACATAATATGTGCAGGTTTTTGTAATGCCTTTCGTCAGTTGCTTATCAAACGTTGTCTATCCCCCTCCCCGAGCTGTCGTGTGTACATAAATATAAACATCCGTAATAAGCATCATGTTTTTCCTCCCCCCCCTTCCCCCCCTAAGGGGCTACCGTGTACCCAAAAATATGGAATCCGTAGGATTCCTATGTTTATAGTCAAGATTGTTAAATATACATTCGACCCCGTAGGGGTCGTACCTTTCTGAATGACCGGTTTTTACTATAAACATGGCTTCTCTTCGAGATGTGGGTACACGGTAGTTGGAGGGGGGCAGTGGTCTACAACGGCACTGCTAGAGCAGTTAACTCACCTAATTCAAACTTTCATGTGCAGGTTTTTTCATGCCCATCATGGTTTTTGAAGCAAATACGAGTACTTGGATGATCACGGCAATGACGATAAGAATCGCGAGCTCCAGATACGACAGTATGTTCGAGAAATTCGTCATATTAAGCACTTCGTCTAGCTGGTTTTTTCCTTCTTCAACTTGTATCAACGATAAAGCCTGTAAGGTGTCTCCGGCATCCCGTGCGGCTGACAGCGCAGTCGCATGGTCGCCGATTTTGTTGTTTGTGGATATGATTTGACACAGATTTTTAAACGTCTCAAAATTAATTTTTTCCGTTTCCGTAAGTGTCGTTTCTTCGTATAGTGCATTTAATGTGGCTACCTCGGCCAGGCGGGTGTTTATCAGTGTCGTGGCCCGATCGTCCTCCTTTTCCAAGGCCGTAATGATGCCTTCCATTTGCTTTGACAATTGGAGGATATATTGTGCTACGACCAGTCGATCTTCGTAGATGGAGGTGACGGCTGTATTGATACGCTTGGCAGTTCGTTGTTCACGCATATTGGTCAGCATCACCAGCCCGAGCACGGTGAACAGCAGTATCGCTGCCTTCATTTTCTGTTTGATTGCAAATGCCCACATAATCCTCATTTTTACGAAGCGACGCTATGCGTCACAGGGTTTATAATGCAGACAAATTAATAAATTATTTCAATACTGAAAACAGTATGAATGCTATTTCTGTAGTTGCAGGATGAGGAATGGCTGGCTAATGCAGAAAAAAGGGTATGCCGACGGGTAGTTTTACGCCATATATCTTCTATTTGTTTTTCTTTTTTATTATGGCAAAATTAGATTAATTTGGCACGTTCGGATCAAAAAATCAGCGTGTGCTTTAGATGGATACTTTTATTATATTATTTCTGACAGGTCTTGTCGCTGGAGCGATGAATGCGGTGGCAGGCGGAGGTTCGTTCATTACCTTCCCCGCACTTGTCTATGCAGGTGTACCGCCTATCACCGCAAATGCGTCCAGCACCGTTGCTCTTTTTCCGGCAAGTCTTGCCAGTGCCTGGGAGTTCCGCGGATACGTTCGGCCTTTTCCAAACGTATCCATGACCAGACTGATCGTTTTAACGCTGATCGGCGGTTGCTCTGGTGCGTTGTTATTGCTGTATACGCCAGTGGCAGGCTTCAACAGAATCGTGCCGTGGTTGTTGCTTATAGGTTCAGTAGCATTTGCTTTTGGCAAACAGGCGGGTATGTACCTCAGGAGCAAAATGCGTATCGGCAGCGCAACGGTACTTGTCGGGCAGTTCTTGTTAGGTATTTATGGCGGTTATTTTGGGGGCGCCGTCGGAATTATGATGATGGCGGTCTGGTACCTTTTTGGGCTTACGGATATTAAGGTGATCAACGCGAATAAGACCCTCTTCGTTGGCGTGGCCAACTTTGTTGCTGTTTGTATGTTTATTGTCGCGGGCAAGGTTGCGTGGATAGAAACGTTTGTCATGCTGATCGCGACGATATGTGGCGGATATTTTGGAGCGAAATACACGAAACGCATAGATCCGGTTAAATTGCGTATCGGCATTGTGGTATTTAACTTCCTAATTACGATTGTCTTCTTCTTACGGACCTATGCGCTCAACTGACCCGTCTGCTAAAATGTCGGGTTTTTCATGTTTGGGGCTAGTGTTTTTTTGTTCCCATCCTTCTATGGAGACTGTATAAAAAGGGAAACAAGTTCATGTCGAACGGAGTGTGAAGAAGTAACTTTTTCATTTTCAATGCTGTTTATGCTTCGGTCGCCATCAGAATGAACAATACGATCTTTTAGACACCTCCTTCGTGTCAGATATCCAGATCTCCAGATCTACCAATATCCAGCTTGCTTCCTGAAATAGCGCTGGCAGCAACCTTTATGAGCGTAAACAACTTATTCGTCTTATTATCCCAATATTGGGCATCTTCTACGTTCACTTTCAGTACACGTATGTTTGGATCATCTTTCCCTTTTTCAAACCAGGCTTCGACAAATTTATTCCAATACTTATCTATACGTGCTTCATCTCTTGAAATAGCCGCTATGCCATTGATGCTTAAAAAATTATAATCGCCAACATGCGCGAATAGAATACTTATTTTTTTATCCCTTTGTAGGTTTTTGTAGGTTTCGCTGTTTGCAGAAAAGAGATACCAGATGTTTCCCTGTTCATCTATTTCCTGTCTGCTCATCGGCACGGAGTGAACATAGCCATCGTCTCCCGGATAGGTGCATAACATGCCGATGTCAATTTTATCGACGAGTTCCCGAAGTTTTGTGAGTGCCTCTGAACCCTGAAGGTTTTCTTTGCTCATAGCTTATGTTTTTAAATTATCAATCCTAGTGTATTGATAATGAACCAATATCTCGGCATATTGTTTTAGCTTATGCTTTGAGGTTTTTGTTGATTACGAATTATTCGGGGGCTTTTCTTTCCTCAAGTTGTATCAGCGATAAAGCGTGTAAGGTGTATCTAGCGCCCCGTGCGGACGAGAGGACAGCGAGCGTGGTCACCGATTTTGGTGTTTGCGGATATGTTTTTGCACAGTTGCTTGAACGGTTAATTTTGCAAGTCTGAGATACATTTCTCTCTTATTCTCCAAGCTTTGTCTAAATCCAACTTTGGGTTATTCTCCATCCATTTTGCAAGGAAATTTTTATGGATTTCGATTTTTTTATCATTGATTTGGTTATACTCGATTTCAAATTCTTCCAATAATTTATTTTTAATTTCTGAATAATCTGCGTTTGGCTTGGTAAAATCAAAGTATTGATTCCCGATTTTCAAATAATTGTGAGCTTCAGGAATATATTTCAGTTGATTTTTATCGAGTGTATTTTTGATTTTCGGATTGTATGTTGCGTCCATTTTGAAAATTCCAAGAATGAGTTTGATTTCATCTTTTCCATTTTCGATTGCTAATTTTCTTAAAATCGAATGTTTAGTGCTGCAAGTTCCGGCTTGGTCTTCAAATACACACAAAATATTATTCTTGTCGTTGTTTCTTCTGTAAGGTAGATTAGCAATAAATTCGCATGCTTTTTCAAAATTCTTGATTCCTAATTTCAGAAATTCATTAGAAATTTCCCCCTTATTTTCAATATTAAAATTCATTTAAACAACGTGTTTGAATCCGATCACAAGATGTTTTTATTGACTGTTTTTAATTGTTTGTTGTTTTTACGAGGTCAAAGACCTGCGCAGGTGGCACACCGTCCAAAAAACAACTGGGATTACTTAGTTTTTTCAAACTCAAACGGAATTTCCATTTCGTCATTGGAAATTTTTGCTTTCATTTTTTCTCCGTCAAGCCAATATTTGATTTTTTTCGGAAAGTCAATAGAATCATTAACGCAGACGAACTCATTGTTTTTTAATTCAATCATTTCAAATGTTGTTGCTTCTTTTTCATTTGGCATTTTTACAAATAACGTCCACTTTCCGTTTGTTTCAATTATGTCCATTTTTTCTTGGCTTATTGTGTCGCCATTTTGCAATGTAAAGCCAATTCCCGAATATTCGCTTGGACTAACTTTCTCCCAATTCTCAAAAGTTTCTTTTCCGGCTTGTTCATTTAGTCTTTTCCAATTTCCGGTTAACCAATCTAAATTTTCAGCCGCTGCTGTTTCAGATTTTGGTTTTTTGTCTTGATCAGTTTTAGTGTTTTGATTACAGGATAAAACTAAAATTGAAGTTAATAAAAAAAATGCTCTTTTCATACGGTGGTAATGTTTGTTTCAGATAACTGCTTGTTTACCAATACTTGTTTCGCCAAATCTATATAGGGCGTCTCTAAAAAGCACCCTCTTGGTCAACCATCTTATTCCGTAAAACTACCAAAAACCTCTCACAAAACAAACCTCTGTTGGCGCTGCTCCCTCTGCTGGCGCTGCTCTCCAGAGCAGTGCCCTTAATCCTACTTACAAAGTAGCGTCAGCAATAGTATGGCTCGCACGACAGGCTTTTAAGACTTACATTTGCGCTGTTCTATAAGTAGTATGGTTTTTTCTAAGACACCGCTTACAAAGCGGCGCCAGCGGTCGAAGACAATTCATTTGGCCTAAAGAACAAACACTACAAATTAACTCGATTGCTACCCGGCTGTTGCCGTGTCAGACTAATTTCAATTCCTGCTTCTTGCCCGTTGCGCAGGCTTGATAAATGGCATCAAGTATTTTGACGTCTTTCAGGCCCTCCAAACCATCTACGGGTACAATCGGCTGGGTACCGTCGAGGATAATTCCGGCCATCTCATCCATTTGTAAAGTTTGCTGCGCTCCATGCGGTATGCGCAGTTCGCTTTTATGTGTCCGTCCTTTAATCGGACCATATCCGTTGGCGGGGTGTAATTCGGCAAAGCCCTTATCACCGCTCAGGAAAAAACGGTCAAGGTGGCCTATGTTGTAGCTGGAAAGGCAGGAAGCGATGGCTCCGCTCGGAAACCCTAATTGAAACTGAATCGTTTCATCCACCCCATCCTTGAATTTTACCGGATCCGTTTTGGTTTCCTGCGCAGTCACCCAAGACGGTTCTTCACCGACCATGTAACGGGCGCCATTGACCGAGTAAATACCGATATCCATCAAAGAACCTCCGCCTGCCAGTGCCTTATTAAGCCGCCATTGTGTGGGGTCGCCGATGCGAAAGCCCGACAGCCCCTGAAAAAAGGAGATTTTCCCCAGTTCACCGCTTTCACGCATCCGTATGATCTCTAATGTGTTCGGTTCAAAGTGCATCCGGTAGCCCACAAGTAGCTTTACCCCAGCCTTGGCGCAGGCATCCACCATTTCCTGGCCTTCGTTGGCATTGAGAGCCATTGGCTTTTCACAAATCACGTGTTTCCCTGCTTTTGCTGCCCGTAGGGTATGCTCGTGGTGGAGAGCGTTGGGTGTAATGACATAAACAACGTCAATATTGGGGTTATCACGAATACTATCAAAATTCTCATAACTGTAACGGTTCTCCTCCGGCACCTTGTATTTTTCGCCCCATTTTTGGAGTTTGGCCGGAGTACCGCTGATCAATCCGGTTATCTTAGCCCGTTTGCAAGATTGCATGGCTTCCGCCACCCGCGCAGCATAATCACCAAGCCCCATAAGCGCCACCCGTAAGGTTAGCCCCTGCTGGGGGGAAGTTAATAAACTTGTCTTACCAAATGTATTAGCTGAATACAAAAAAGGAATGGTAATCGATGAGGCCAACAACTTTTGCAGAAAATATCGACGAGAGTTTGTAGTCATAGCTATTTTTCTTTTATATTAACGGAACAATAGCACGGTCATTTTGTTTTTTAAGCGGTAAAAAACGGACATCGGATCATTGCCACAATCCCTTTTGTTGGCTCTTTTGTTGGCGCTGCTCTCCAGAGCAGTGCCCTAATCGTCATCAATAGTATGGCTCGTATGATCCTGCATTGGCGCTGTTCTATAAGTAGTGTGGTTTTTTCTAAGGCACCGCTTACAAAGCGGGCCAGCAGGAAATATTCTAGAAACAATTTTGTATTTTTACAGTGACATTGTTCACCGCTATGAGAAAACCTAAAGAGGGATTGTTTGCCGAAAATCAGTACTTGGAGTTTAAGCGCTCTTTTAGCGACGGCGTGATCGAATCGCTGACAGCTTTTGCCAATAGCAAGGGAGGACAAGTTTATGTAGGCGTGGACGACAATGGCTCACCGGTCAAAGGCTTTTCCTTGGGAGTGGAGACCATTCAGAAATGGATCAATGAGGTCAAGAACAAGACACAACCCAGCATCATACCTGATGTCACTATCTCTGATCTGGACGGTGTGGAAGTTGCAGTACTGTCGGTCAAAGAATTTCCGGTTAAACCCGTGGCCTTTAAGGGTAGGTATTACAAGCGGGTGAACAATTCCAACCACCTCATGTCACTGTCCGAAATATCTAACATGCACCTCCGTTCGTTTCAGAGCAGTTGGGACAGTTATGTCAATCCCGAGAGACGTATCGATGAACTTTCACTCAAAAAGGTCTCTCGTTTCATAGATCATTGCAATACGGACCGGCCTTTTCCCATAGCAGACGATCCACTTACCGTGCTGAACAAGTATGAGCTGCTTAAAGAAGGGCAGGTCACCAATGCGGCATACCTGCTCTTTGCAGAGAACGATGTTTTTCAGGCCACCGTTGAGTTGGGGCGTTTTTCTACCCCTACGAGCATCAAAGATGGTCTTACAGTACGCTCAGATCTCTTTACCGAGGTAGAGCAAATATTGGATTTCATCCGCAAGCACATCAACAAAAGTTACATCATCACTGGAGACCCTCGCCGTGAAGAGCGTTGGCAGTATCCGATGGATGCCATACGCGAAATCGTGATCAATATGATAGTGCATCGGGACTACATGGATTCCGGTGATTCCGTCATCAAGGTTTACGATGATTCTATCGAATTTTTCAATCCCGGAGGTCTTCCTGATAATATCACGGTAGAGCAGCTCATGAGCGGAGAGTATTCCTCATGGGCTCGCAACAAGCGGATATGCGCCACTTTTAAGGAGGCTCATTTTATTGAAAAATATGGATCAGGGATCAAGCGTGTCAAGGATGGGTTTGCTTCCTATGGATTGGTTCCGCCTCTGTTCGAAAATTTTCAGCATGGTTTTCGTGTCGTAGTGTACTCCGCCGTACTAGAGGACAATGCTGACCATGTCGGAGTAAATGAGGGAGTAAATGAGGGAGTAAATGAGGGAGTAAATGAGGGAGTAAATTTGTTGTTGTCTTATATAAAATCTGCTCCTGGAAGGAGAGCTCCTTTCTATGCTGAAGAACTGGATATCCCTGTCAAAACAATAGAAAGGTGGATAAAATCTTTACGGATAGATCACAAGATCGAATTCCGTGGCGCACCCAAGACTGGCGGGTATTGGTTGAAGGATTAGCCATTATAATTTTGACTCCAAAAAGATCTGTAGCTAGCTTGACTTTACTAAAGAAATAGAAAGACACGATATGAAAAATCAAATTATCTTCAGACCGTCTTACTTACTTTTGATCGTTTTAATAAACTTACTCCTTAATGGAGGATGTAAAAAAGAAGAACAGTGGGCGGATGCTATTGTATTAGACTTTGGAAGTCCGGAGGTTGACGGTTGCGGTTTTTTACTTGAGATAGATGGAAATATTTACTTTCCTGTTAACCTTGAAGAAAAGTACCAAGTAGACAAAAAAGAGGTTAAAATAAACTATAGTATCCTTGAAGAAATGCAAACGTGCGGATTTCCTCATTCCGGAATTAAATATCAAAAAGTTAGCATCCAGAAAATTAGGGATAGATAAGAGCGCACGGGAATCGTGTCATCCATCCGATTCTACTTCTCTGGTGTAGGTCTTCGTGCTTAGGGTGGTGTGTTGTACAGATATGTGCGTAGGACAGCTGGCAGAAGTGATGCTACGCACAATATTTGCGCCAATGAGGGATGGTATCCAGTCATCGATATCCAGTCATCGCTTGCACAAATTAGCCAGGTGGCTGTCTGTTTACAACAGTTATTGGGAGGGCCTGGTTACAAACCAGCTCCAACGGGGGACAGACTCTGAATGCAATGAAGGATCTAAATAAGCAAATCAATATCCTGTTTAGATTGCTCCCAACGTCGGAATGACAAAAGGAGAAACACGCCTCCTTTTTAGACCGCGCCAGCAAGAGAGGGGTGTTGTTTAGACCGTGCCTGACCCATACAATGGCATTTCTCTACTCCCGCCATCGAAATATCCGAAAAGTTCACCGTAATAGTATCCTTAGAAATACCGTATCTTTATATTGTCTTTTTCGGATATTAGGATGAGTGAAACAAGCAAAAATATATTAAAAAGAAGCAAAGAAATTACTGAAAGCTATTTCCGTTTTCTGGATCAGCATATTACCGATGTTATTTCGGGAAAGGTAGACGAATTTATGGAAATCAACCAAATTGCAGGTGAGCTGTTCCTTTCGCACAAGCACCTGACCGATACGGTACAAAAAGAAACAGGCAACCATCCTTGCCATTTTTACGATCTTAAGATTATTGATGAAGCTAAAAGAATGCTTTTGGAAACAGATAAATCGATATCCGAAATTGCCAAAGTATTAACCTATGATCCATCCAATTTCTCCAAATTCTTCAAAAAATTCACAGGGCAGACACCCGGGCAATTCAGGCAGTATAACAAAAAATAAACTCCCGAAAAGTTCACCATGAAATAAATAAATAATCTTGCCAGCTTTGAGTTGTCAATTGTACAACATTTAAAATCAAAGAAAATGGCAAGAAACGATCTAAATGGTAAAGTAGTTCTGATAGCAGGAGGTGCAAAGAACTTAGGGGGCTTATTGAGCCGGAACTTTGCCGCGAAAGGAGCGAAAGTAGTGATCCACTACAATAGCGATGCTACAAAAGCATCTGCGGAAAAAACATTAGCCGACATTACAAAGACTGGTGGAGAAGCTTTTTTATTTCAAGCTGATTTAACCGATGTGAAAAATATCACGAAACTTTTTGACGCAGCTATCGAAAAGTTCGGTGGTATCGACATTGCCATCAATACGGTAGGAAGAGTGTTGAAGAAACCTTTTGCAGAAACGACGGAAGAAGAGTATGACATTATGAGCGATATCAATTCCAAGGTGGCATATTTCTTTATTCAGGAAGCGGGTAAAAAGCTGAACGATAACGGCAAAATCAATACGATTGTCACTTCATTGCTAGCAGCATTTACAGGCTATTACTCCACTTATGCCGGTGCAAAAGCTCCGGTAGAACACTTTACCAGAGCGGCTTCCAAAGAATTTGGGTCCCGTGGTATTTCCGTAACAGCAGTTGCTCCCGGACCGATGGATACCCCTTTCTTCTATGGACAAGAGAGTGACGATGCAGTGGCTTATCACAAGTCGGCTTCGGATTTGGGTGGACTCACAGACATCAAGGATATTGCTCCTTTGGTAGAGTTTCTAGTAACTGACGGTTGGTGGATTACAGGGCAGACCATTTTTGCCAACGGCGGTTATACCACACGATAAATGGTAATTTATTTTACCCGTTGTGCATTATAAGCGCTATTTTGTCATCCTGAACGTAGTGAAGGATCTA
>JBEBRE010000014.1:0-41550 GCA_040394995.1 Sphingobacterium wenxiniae | reverse complement strand
TTTTTATATTAAAAACCAAACTTGGAGAAACGTCTATATAGCAAAAAACTATTGGAAATTCTTAACTCGCTTACCACCTTTTGACACCCTAATCCCTACGATTTTTTCATAGAAAACGACAAAAACGTCAATTGCGCCAAAAACGACAAAAGCGACAGACCTATTTACGACATGATCTACCTTTACTTCGTCATCGGAAAAGGTACCGTCCGTGACAGTATGTATTTATTGTTAAACATTTAAATTTTTAAAATTATGGCAATTAAATTCAACATTCAGGAGATCGGAAACCCAGGCGATCCGAATGCTCCAAAAAAGTTTTATGCACGACCTGTCCATACAGGAGAGATCAGTCTCGAAGAATTGGCATCGGACATATCCCATGCTTCTTCCATCAATGAGCCAGACGTGTATGCGGTATTGCAGAGCTTAGTTAGGGAAATTCCCAGAAATCTGTCCAAAGGGTACATTGTGCGCTTGGGCAACATGGGATCGTTCCGCATCTCTACCAAAAGTCAAGGTAGCGATTTACCAGAAAACGTCACAGGTGCAAATGTGGTACAGGTACGCCTTCTGTTCAATCCGGGCAAGCAAATCAGAACAGTGCTTCGAAATTTAACCTTTAAGAAAAACGAAACGTAGACCAACAAAGGCCTATGAGGAAAAGCGGGGACGTTAAGAGTCCCCGCTTTTTTTTGCCCAAAAATCATTAAAAATGGCCACGGTCAAAAAAAAATTGGCCATGGCCAATTAAAAAATGGCTTCGGCGAGTTTGGAAAGTCATCGAAGCCAATAAAAAAATGGATTCGGCAAGTTTTAAAAATTACTTTTCTACATTATCACTATTGCTTTTTTTAACTTAATGAGAAATAAAATTAACTCAATAGTGGCGCTGCTAATTCCCCAATCTAAATCCAAGAGACAATCCGCCTAACGGAACAAAAGAAATATTTCCATCAGCAAAACCAATTCCCGGGCCAATAGACAATTGTAAATTAAACGATTTGCCATAATTTCGCTGCATGCCCCATACCGCACCTGCATATCCGCCAAAATCGGCAGTAGTGATTCCTTCGGACTTTATAATGGCGGGACCAAATATGCCAACCATAGGTGCGATAAAGTTACCGGAATTTTATCTACTCTTTTTCCCTTTCTTTGGCGTTTGTCCAGATTGTAATAATGCCTAAATTCCCCTACCACCGCTGGTCTCAGATAAAAATAAGAATTAGCCTCCGTAGAACCGCCAAATGTGGTTGAATATTCGTACAAAAGACCGATATCCAACGGTCCAGAGACTCGGACAGTATTTAATCGACCAACACCGCTTTCGTATGAAGCGCCAAACAATAGATGATAGGTAAACTGACCTTTTTCCACGTGCGGAAGAGCGTCGCTCTGTGCCTTGGAGGCGCTCACACCGAACAAAACGACGAAAAGTACTACGTAAATGTGTTTCATATTTGCATAACTGATTTGGAAGAGATGAATATAATGCTTTTTGTTCCGTGAAACGATGAATTAGCGTAAAAAGCAGCATGAACTATTCAAATCTATCCCGCTTTTGTATCAAAGCTATTACACTGCCCTATTTAACACTAATTTACTCTTTTTCTCCTTTTCTTTACAGCAGATACGCAACCTAATGAAGAAAAGTTTACTCATATTACTGTTTATCGCAACAAATTATGTGTTTGCCCAGCAAGCTATCCAAGGCATTGTGGTAGACAATGCGGACAATAGAGCTCTAAACAATGCCTCTATTGTTTTATTGGATACCGACTCCATCATGCGGCATTTTGGCCGTGCAGGCGAGGACGGAAAATTCACGATCGAAAAGATCAAGGGAGGGAACTACCTTTTACTCGTCACGTATCCGAAATTTGAAATATACAGCAAAAATATTTCCATCGGAGACACCAATTTAAAGTTGGATTCTATAAAAATAAACTCCCAAATGAATCTCCTCGAGGAGGTCATCGTAACACAAAAGATTCCCATTAAAATAAAAGGCGACACCATCGAATACGATGCCGGCAGTTTTGAAACAGAAAAAAATGCAAAACTCGAAGATCTGTTACGCAGGTTGCCAGGATTGACAGTATCAGCTTCGGGCGAAATTACCGCACAGGGGAAAACGGTCTCCAAGGTATTGATCGATGGCGAAGAATTTTTTGGCTATGACCCTAAAATTGCTATCCGTAACGTCCGTGCCGATGCGGTAGACAAGGTACAGGTTTACGAACGTCGATCAGAGGAATCTGAGCTGACAGGTGTGGACGATGGGGTAAGACTACAAACCGTGAATGTCGTCTTGAAAGAAGAAGCTCGAAAAGGCATATTTGGAAACGCCAATGCCAGCGTCGGAACCAAAGGATTATTCGATGCCAATCTGTTTGCAGCCAAATTCAACCAAACCGAGCGCATCGGTATCACAGGGAATTGGAACAATATGGGGAACGCCGGCGACGCCGGACGCATCCGGATGAATAACCAGATTGTGGGTAATCCGGAACACAAAAACATAGGTGGAAACTATGAAAACAATTTTTTGGACCGGAAATTACGGCTGACCTCCAGTTACAACTTTAATAACAATAGCAATGCCAACGAGTCCGAAAGTTACAACAAACAAATACTTGGTCTTGACAGTACGCAGGAAACAACACGTCAATCGGCATCGTCTTCTGACAACAAGAACCATACACTAAGAGCACAGATTCGCTATCGAATCGATTCGTTGAGCAACCTCAATATGCAACTCAACGGCGGCAAAGGCTATGGTGAGTCCGCATCATCCTCATCCAGCCAGACGGTCAGAAACGAATCTGAGAAAGCCAATGATTTCCAATCGGACAACCGAACAAGCCGTGAAAACGAAAACATCGACCTGCGATTGGATTACAGAAGGCGCTTAAATCAAAAAGGAAGAAGCATGAACGTCCATTTCAACACCCAGTTGGGCAATAACGAATCGACCAATCGGGTTGATGAAGTTACCAATTATTACAATAGGGACAATGGCAGTTTGGATTCAACTAAACATGTCGACCAATTACGGCTGAACACAGACAAGAACAATAGGCTTGGTGCTTCTGTCAATATTAGTGAACCGATTACCGACCGTATCAACTTGACTTTGGGGTATAGCTTCAATACGTCAAACGGCACCGACCAAGTGAACGCTTACAATAGCACTGCCAATGGCGAATTCAATATGCTTGACACACTTTATTCCAAAAATCAAAAAGATATATTCCAAAACAACGGGATTGATGTCAATCTGAATTATCGGACGGAAAAATTCTATTTTAACTTTTCAAACCGCGTGACTTATCGTCAGCAACAATTGAATGATTCCTACCGTAACATCGCATTGGAACGGGATTTTTGGCAAAACAACATCAATGCAAATGCAACCTACCGCATCAGCAATAGCAGAAGCTTCAACTTTGGTTATCAGAACAATACAAATGTGCCCAGCTTCAACCAGCTTCAACCGCTTCAGCCACCTACCAACGAGTTGTACCGCCAATTGGGTAATCCAGATCTTAAGCGGGAGTCGCACAATTCATTCAACTTCAATTTCAGCACATTCAGTTTACTCAAGGCATCATCCTTCAATATCAATGGTAATGTCGCATTCACCAACAATGCCATTGTGAACAAATCCATTATTGACGATAGGGGGCGCACAACAGCAACATTTGTTAATATCCACGACCATGCCAACTGGAATGCACGCGTGAATACCAACTACGGCAGACCCATTTTCAATGGACTGGTGCAGTTTGGGCCATTCGCCTCTCTATCTTATAGCAACAACTACGCATATATCAACGGTGAGCTGAACGAGAACAACACCACAAACGCCAACGTGGGAATCAACACCAACAAGCAAAGCTCTAAAGGGATCGATTTCAACCTGAACGTCGGCGTTGGCTTGGCTGATGAGCAGAACAGTATCCGCCCACAACTCAACAATACCAGTCTGCGGTCATCGGTAAGTACGGATATCAAATATCATTTACCCTACAAATTTAGTTTAACACAGGTTATACACTACAGCTATAGCGGTAAAACAAAAATATTCCCCGAGCCTATTAAGCAATTTTACATGAATCTAGAGCTCACCCGCAAACTGTTAAAGAGCGAGTCTCTGCTCTTAAGCGTCAAAGGATTTGACATATTTAATACGTATAACAATATCAATCGATCTTTTGGCAATAGCAGTTTCTCACAAACACAACAGCAAATGCTGACACAATATTTTATGCTGGGTTTAAAATGGGATTTCAACAAAAATTTAGGGAAGAAAAGTGAGGGATAATTTGAGAATAAGAGAATTTGGAAATTTGGGAACGGAGCGTTTAAAGTTCAAGGTTTAAAGTTTAAGGTTAATGACAAAGAATATTTTAATTTATATTATACTGTTCTTCGGTGGCTTATCCGAGGGGCTGGCACAACACGCCTATTTTCCGATAAAAGGCAAGATAACTTTTGAAAAAGAAGTGTATGTGAAGGCGCGCATGCGCGACATGCAAAACCGCTCTGGCAATCGCAATCCCGGCATGATGAATCGTTGGGGAGGCAATATAGACGATATGCCGGAAAAAAACTCTTCGATGTTTGTACTTCAATTTGACGAGGACGAGACCCTCATGATGCCACAAGACGTCATGGAAGGCACAACATCCTCTTCCCCAGGCCGACTTCCCCCTCCACGGGTCATGGCGGGAGGACGCGGAGGCATGCGCACCTCCGGTGGGTTCGGTGGCCAGCAGAAAAAAGTCTACTACCAGAATTTCAAAACCGGCGAAACAGAAATAGAGCTGGAAATCGACGAGAAATACCTGTTAAAAGATAGCCTACAAAACATTACTTGGCGCTTCACAGACGAATACCGAAACATTGCCGGTTACGAATGCCGACGGGTGAACGGCGCAACAGCAGACTCGTTATACATTGTAGCTTTTTACACCGACCAGATCCCATTATCGGGCGGTCCCGTATTAGTCAATGGTCTACCGGGCATGATTCTGGGTTTGGCTATCCCCGAAATGCATATTAACTATTGGGCCCGACAAGTCGACTTTACAGTCGACAATGTCTCTAAACAATGGCGAGATAAAAAGAATAAAGAACTGACAGTCGACGAGTTTTTCAAATCGCTGACCAACAATCGCGCCTTCGGAAACCGGAACAATTCGCGGTCTCAAATCAGAAGAAATATATTGGAAGGGCTGATCTATTGATCTAGCCCTTTATCATGAAAATTAATTTATCCTAAATCCTGCATCAAGTGATGCATTTTTACCATTTTTCTGGCTGAAATTCCGGATTAAGGTATAGGTCTTTGGAACCATTTCGCGCAGCCTTTCCAATGTTTCGGCTGAAATATTTTGGTTGTCAAAAGGAACCACTTTTATATATTCCTGAATTTCTCCAGCAAGCCTTCCATATTTATAATCATATGTAAAACGCCCGGTGCTGTCTACTTGCACGGACTTATTGCCGTTATTCGGTACGGAAATATAAAATTCAGTATTCGCGACCATATTGCCTTTTCCGTTAAACAACTTGCGTTCTTTCATGATTTCATACAGTTCCCGGGCAACATATATAGAGGGGTCGACAATATGGACGTTTTCATGGATGACGTCTTTGTAAGGATATGTTTTACTTTTCTCATCATACAGATTTCGCAATTCATCAAGCACCATTCCTATTTCCTTGACCATATAAGGATAGTGTGTACATCCGAGAATAAGCGCTTTCAATGGTTGGGGGTTATCCATGGCTTTCAAATTGTTCATCATAGACACCAAATGATACCGAACATAGTTTTCTGCAGAATTAATTTGAAGGATTTGGCAATCGTCTGTATTCTTACTATCACATAGCATTTGGTTACCCTCGAAATTGAAATTATACACCGGAAGCAGTTCTTTTTTTATGGGATGTGTTTCATCATTCAAAGCAGGACCTCTGTATGACACACGCGGTTGCCGCAACGTTCTGTCTATGTAATCTGCCTCTCCGTCCACTGCTTCGGCTAACCCATGTCCGCCCTGATTGACGATTTGAATCTTCCCGGTGTACCCTTTTTCTTTTATCGCTTCTAAAATAGTTCGTTCGTATCCCTGAGAAGCAATGGTTCCAACCGTGGCAAAAACACCTATTGTACCATTTTCTTGCGGATCAAATTGGCTGAGCGTGCCGTCTACCGCGGCATTGATCACACCTACTATAGGCACATTCACACCTGCTTTATCAACGAAAGCCAATGCCTCCTTGTAGCCGTAAGCCGTAGCCGTATTGCATGCAACCACAATTGCCTTTACAGGCTTTTTATTTGTTGACGGCTGGGCCACTCGAGCCGAAGCATAATATTTATTCCCAAGCAAGAACTGAAAATCCTTAATAATATGCTCTTGCAATAAATCAGTCTTATTTGTCGCGTGGTAGTTCCCATAAGGCATATTGGCCTGGTCGGCCAAATAAATGAAGTCCTCTGCTACAAAATCGCCCAGACCATCGGCCCCGAATCCTTGGAGTTCGTTGTTATACTCATCAAAACGCACTATGGCATCTAGCACCGTCAACCCTCCTGTTCCTGAATCGAATACGCCGATGGGCAAGTTTTTCAAAGAATCGGGATATTGCTCGAAATCTATAAAATAGAAGCTGGAACTATCCTGCAAAATGGCCTGTTCAATGGGTAGAAGAGCTATCTTTTCTGCTTGCTCTGTTTGCCGGAAGCAAGAAACCAAGCTACATGTTGCTAATACCGAAATGCTGAAATAAATGCTTCTCATAGATTCTATAATTGTTTTATTCTTTTAAAATTTCCGCCTGCTGTCCGATAAATACCGGCATTTTAGACTTATCAAAAACGTTCTCTTACTACCTTCGGTAATGAAGCGAAAACCAACTCATAACTATGGTTGATGAGTTCAAATAATCTATCATCCGTAAGTTGTCGGTTGCAATAAACCGTGTTCCAATGTTTTTTGTTCATATGGTAGCCCGGAATAACGGTTTGTGGATATTCCCGTCTTAATTCCAGTGCATATTCTGGATCACATTTCACATTAAAGCTCAAGGCTTCCACTTGGTCCAAGCCAAGTAGCATAAAGACTTTGCCACCAACTTTAAAAACTAGCGTATCTGGCCCAAAAGGCAACTCTTCTGTTGCTCCGTTCTTTGCCAAACAATAATCCCTTAGTTCCTCAATATGCATTACCAGTTAACTAAATTCAATTAGCAATTCTTTTTGCAGTTCTTCCCCCTTATCCTCATTGTACCATTTCTGCATCACTTCTTTGACCTCTTCAAACGATTTTTCCGCGACCTTCATCTCTTCAAATAAATCCTGTAGTTTTTGCGGACGTGGACCCCATATAATTTTATCATGTCCCACATCGTTTCGAATAATCAGTTTAGGTATAGATTTGCTACCGTTCGTCAGATAGTCGTCGATTAAGAAAGGCTCGGCATCCCTCAACTGGATGTCAAAATCGATGTTCGGATTGTTCTTGACGATTTGGTATAACTGGGCAACTGAATGTGCCGCATCACCACACCAAGGTTCGGTAATGACAATCCAATGTTGGTGTTCTGTAATGGAAGAAATCAGGTTTTTGATCTCATCCTTCGGCTCAAAACGCTTCAACCAACGGTTCATGCGCGACCAATTAAGCTTTGTATAATTTAAATATTCGGCATCGCTATATGGTCCATAATCCTGTGGCGAAGCTAAGATGCGTTCAAAATAATCTAAATATTCCTGAAAGGTCATATCAAGTTTTATGTTATCTCCACGAAATTAGCAATTTATTTTGGCTTTAAAAATAGCGGACTTTCACGGGGTATATGACTACAGCGCATATTACGATATGACGGGCCACGACATAAAAATGACAGTTTGGCAGAAAACCTTAACTAAAAACCGACAAACCACTATATTTTATTTCGATTTAGCAGTTGGCACAGCCCTTGATAAGCATATATCAAACAATTTGATTTAAAAATAAAAAATAAAATACAAGATATGTCAAAAATTATAGGAATCGACTTAGGTACTACGAACTCATGTGTTGCTGTGATGGAAGGTAACGAGCCCGTAGTTATTGCAAACAATGAAGGCAAACGTACGACACCTTCTATTGTAGCTTTTGTTTCGGGAGGCGAACGCAAAGTAGGTGATCCTGCTAAACGTCAAGCCATCACCAACCCGCAAAACACCATTTATTCTATCAAGCGTTTCATGGGTACAACCTTTGACGAGGATAAAAAAGAAATTGAACACGTCCCTTACAAAGTCGTAAAGGGCGACAACAATACACCGCGCGTAGAAGTGGAAGGGCGCAAATATACACCACAAGAAATCTCAGCTATGATCCTTCAAAAGATGAAGAAAACAGCCGAAGATTATTTGGGGCAAGAAGTAAGCCGTGCGGTCATCACCGTACCCGCATATTTCAATGACGCGCAACGCCAAGCTACGAAAGAAGCTGGAGAAATCGCTGGTTTGAAAGTAGAACGTATTATCAACGAACCCACTGCCGCTGCATTGGCCTATGGGCTTGAAAAAGCAGACAAAGACATGAAAATAGTGGTGTTTGACTGTGGTGGGGGTACACACGACGTTTCTGTACTGGAATTGGGCGACGGTGTCTTTGAAGTAAAATCAACCGATGGTGATACACACTTGGGTGGTGACGACTTTGACAACGCTATCATTAACTGGTTAGTGGAAGAATTTGCTAACGAAAACAGCGGATTTGATCTGAAAAAAGATCCTATGGCACTACAACGTCTGAAAGAAGCTGCTGAAAAAGCCAAGATCGAATTGTCGAGCACTACTTCGACTGAAATCAATCTGCCTTATATCACTGCTGATGCGACAGGACCGAAACACTTAGTGCGCACATTGGGCCGTGCTAAATTTGAAAGCTTAGTTGCTGACTTGATCAAGCGTACTATTGAACCATGCCGCACAGCATTGAAAAATGCCGGTTACAGTACATCGGATATTGACGAAATCATTTTAGTGGGTGGTTCGACACGTATCCCAGCCATTCAAGAGGCCGTGAAAAACTTTTTTGGAAAAGAACCTTCAAAAGGTGTAAATCCTGATGAGGTAGTGGCTTTAGGTGCTGCGATCCAAGGCGGTGTATTGACCGGCGAGGTGAAAGACGTGTTGTTGTTGGACGTGACACCGCTTTCATTAGGTATCGAAACCATGGGTGGCGTCATGACCAAGCTTATCGAAGCCAACACGACCATTCCGACCAAGAAGTCCGAGACATTCTCTACTGCAACCGACAACCAACCTTCGGTAGAAATACACGTATTGCAAGGAGAAAGGCCTATGGCGACACAAAACCGCACTTTGGGACGTTTCCAATTGACAGACATCCCTCCTGCCCCACGTGGCGTGCCTCAAATCGAGGTGACTTTCGATATCGATGCCAACGGTATCATTAAGGTATCGGCTAAAGATAAAGCTACCGGTAAAGAGCAAAATATCCGTATCGAAGCTTCTTCTGGCCTGTCTGAGGAGGAAATCCAAAAGATGAAACAGGAAGCTGAAGCAAATGCCGAAGCCGATAAAAAACTGAAAGAAGAAGCTGATAAGTTAAATACTGCTGATGCGTTGATTTTCTCTACAGAAAAGCAATTGAAAGAATACGGCGACAAACTTTCAGCGGATAAGAAAGCAGCTATTGAATCGGCATTCGAGAAATTAAAAACGGCACACGCCGCCAAAAATTTTGCAGATATCGACACAGCCTCTACTGAACTCCAAAATGCTTGGAACGCCGCCTCTGAAGAAATGTATGCGGCTTCCCAACAAGGGGATGGCGCACAGCAAACGCAAGGCGATGCAGGCCAAGCCAATAATGACACCAAAGGTGGAGATGACGTACAGGATGTAGAGTTTGAAGAAGTGAAGTAACATCTAAAACGAGAATAGTAACAAAAAGCCCCGAGCATCTGCTTGGGGCTTTTTTCATCTCTAATTTTCAACTTCTGACTTCTAACTTCCCTCATACAATGGCAATGTAATAATAAATACCGTTCCCACATCATTTCTTGTTCTAAACCTAATTTTTCCTCCCATAGCCGTCACCGTCTGCTTCACAAAAGCCAACCCCAATCCTGTACCGGAGCTTTTAGTCGTAAAATTTGGTTTGAAAATATTATGAATGACATCCGGGGCAATACCATACCCATTATCCTCAATATAAACTTCTATCCAATCCTGTGCCAGTCGTTCCACTGTTACATTTATCTTGTGTTTTCTTCGGCCCACGCTCGCCTCGATGGCATTCTTAAAGAGGTTATTAAAAGACCGCAGTAATTGGTCTCTATCCCCCAGGACAGAAATAACCTCCATCTCTGTGTTATTGGAGAAAGTGATGACAGTATTTACAGTGCTGTTGAAGAGATTGATGACTTTAAATATTTTTTCCACAAGATTGATCTTGACCATGTTGGTTTCAGGGAGTTTGGCAAAAGCAGAAAACTCCGTCGCAATGGTCGACAGACTGTCTATTTGTTCGATGATAGAATGTGAAGTGCGTTCAAACCTTTCTTGAAAACGTTGATCGTTTTCTTGAAACGAGCGAATAAGCTGTTGTATACCCAATTTCATGGGTGTCAATGGATTTTTAATCTCATGCGCTACTTGCTTGGCCATTTCCCGCCAAGCATTCTCCCGCTCCGCATCGCGCAACTGCTTAGCATTCTCCTCCAGCTTCACCAACATAAAGTTATATTCTTTGATCAGCATCCCGATTTCGTCATTACGCTCCCAATACAGGGGTTCGTTCGCCTTTTCCGACAACTGCGTTGCGGCCAGTTTTTCTCGCACAATATTCAGGGGTTCTGTGATTTTACCAGAAACTGCCACAGCTATGAAACCAAATAGGATGATCATGAAAGTATAGATGTTCAATATGGTATTAAGCAGTTGGTTTCTGCTATTGGTGGCATCTTTAACGGAGGCGTAATATGGGATACTCAGATAGGCCACCGTCTTATACTCTTCATTTTTAATCGAGGCATAAGCTGATGAAAACCTAAAATTAGATATACGTTCTTGTTCATAGGCTTCGGATTTTCGAAGGATGGCCAATTTCGTCAAAGCATCCGGATTGATAAAATCCGAAACTAACTGCAAATCAAATATTCGAGGTTGTGAGGAATAGAGCAACCTACCGGACTTATCATATAAATTAAAGTTAGTCACGGTCGATGGAGCCATATTTTTGAGGAGATCAACAATCTTTTCGTTAAAATCATCTTTTGCATTGGCAATATTGGTTTCGATCTTCTTAGCAATCTCTGCTACCTCTTTCTGCCTCAATACTGACTGATTGGATTCCAATTGCTTATTAATACTTAAAAAAGCAATTGCCCCGGAGGTCAGGATGCCCAGCAACACGGAAATAATAACCAACGTTTGTATCCGTGTACTGTATTGGATATTGTTAAACAACATCCTAAAATGATACTTCACCCGGCTGAGCCGAAAGGACTTGCTGGAAAGGGTCTTAATCAGGTAACTGATTATGTTGAATAAGCCAGAAAAGATAAGCAACAGGATGAAGAAAGTAGATCCTAAAGCGAGGTACTCCCAAGCGGTAGGTTTGACCTTGCTTAGCACGATCGTCGTGTAGACATCTGGCCTATAGGCCATATGATAATATCCATGGCTGTCAGTCAAATGGATATATTCGCGTAACTTGGCAGACATGTTAGCATCCCTGTCGGGATAATTAAACTTCCCAAACTGTGTGACCAAATTGCCGTCCTTATAAAGTGCATAGGAGTTTTTCTGAAAGGCATCATGTTGCCAGGCATTGATTCTGTTGTCAGATAACAATTCTGGGTAAGGAAGCGCAGTGCTATATGAAAGGTTTTTAAGGTTCAGATAAACATGATAAAATTTATCCGTCTCATTTTCGTAAGGGATAGCCAAGTGCGTAAAATATTCGTGGGTACCCAACTCGCTTTTTAACCGATAGAAATTATCCGTAGAAGGAATCTTAATGGCATTCTTAATCACCTTTTCACGGTATTCTAATGTCTTATCAGCAGCATATTCCACAAAAGGATTTCCGTCATTATCATAGAAATACGCTTGAAATTCAAATTTTGATAAATATCCGCTTAGATAACGTGTTTTAATATAATCCGTTAAGAGTTGTGCATCCCGTTCGGTATGCTGTATGTTCAGCAATCTCTCCAATTGATAATCACTAGTGATACTCTTCTCCAAGTCGATAAAAAGGGAGATAGCATTTGCATCATCTTCTGCCAACAAATGAACAATCCCCTGCTTCATACCTTCTATTTTTTTGATCTTATTATAGTGATAATAGAAAATAACAGAGACAGCTGAGAGCAATAGCACAGACGTTATAAATAAAGATAATTTATAAGGGTTGGCAATGCCATATGTTCCGTAAAACCGGAGAAAAATCAAAAATCCGAATAGGATACAGAAGAAAATATTAATCCCCAGCAAAGCGGCCGTAATGAGGGTCACCACAATACAGATCAGCTCGACATTCAGAATAAAAGTAATGTCTTTGAGGAAGTACTTAGTCAACAAGATAATACTATCAATGTATAGAATAAGCGAAGTAACGTTGAAGCACAGAATCAAGATACAAAGCCAACCATACTGCCCTAGATTTAAAATCTGGGTAAAATCATTTTCATATTGAGGTGAATGCGTGAGCAATGTTCCCAAATAATAATACATGATGTAGCCAAAGAAGTAAATGGAGAAAATCGCCAAAAAGGAAATAATCACCGAAAACGTCCGTGTTTTGAGAAATGAGGGCACTGTAAGGTTTTTATGGATCAGCCTGAAAAAACAAATTACCCAAAATACACTTGCTGTAGTCATTAAAAAGGCCCATATATTAGGCAAATATTCATTGTAAGCATAATATTTGGGATCAAATAGCTGTAAACTGGAGTGCATAGACAACCAATTGGATTTCAGATCTATATACCGCAACGTAACAAGCACCGCTATAAAAAGAAGAGCTGCGAGCCAAGCTTGCCCCTTCTTGGCGATATGAAGACAAACACTGTGGGACAAAACCATAATACAGATCAACGCCGCCAACCAACAGAAAAATTGAAGGTTGATATAGATATTGTCTTTTTTACCTTCGATAAGCTTTACCGAGAAAAGATATTGACCATCCTTGCTATATATGTTCCGGATATTCTTTTCGTCGTCATATTTGGCTATTTCTATGTTCTTGACATTGATGACTGACAAAAAACTATTGTTGAGATAGTCGTTCGTTATTTTAAAATTCCGTTTAATGGGCACTAAAGCCAATACAGAAATATTATTGGCGAGTTCTTTCCGCTTCACTAAAAAAGACCTGTTATCAGATTGCAGAAAGGATGTATTTGTCTGGAAACCTAGGTCTGTTGTCGGCACATAGATGTTAGTAGACCAATGAACCAATTGATAATTCCGGTAGATATAGAAGAAAATAGTTTCTTTATTCGTCAGGTTATTGGTTATCTCAGCTACCTGAACAGGGTACCGATCAACGTTTTGGAACGTCTTGACGATTAAACTGTCCGCAAAAATCTGATCGATTTTAGATTCAAATTGATGGATTTTCTTGGTCAGTTTTTTCTGATCCAATTCCAGCATATTGTCATCAGTGACGGTATAATGTATGGTGACTGCTGTACCGATTAGGGTGAGCGTAAGCACCAAAAGAAGAAATCTAATCTTAGTTAACATGCGACTTCCTTTTTCACATCAAGTAAAGATATAAAAAAAAGTCCTCGTTCGTGTTGAAAACACCGAGGACTTTCCAAAACAATTTTTAGGATTCTATACCAAATCTCTACTCAGTACTTTGTACTTAATACTTTGTACTAATTATGTGTATGCACATCTTCTTCGCGGAAGAATTTAGCCGTAAAATATTCACGGTTCATCCTCGCAATGTTGGACAGCTTAATACCTTTCGGGCATTCCGCTTCGCAAGCTCCGGTATTGGTACAGTTACCAAAACCTTCGGCATCCATTTGGTCTACCATGGCTTGTGCTCTTTCATAGCGCTCTGTTTGTCCTTGTGGTAAAAGTGCAAACTGCGAAATCTTAGCCGACACGAACAGCATTGCCGATGCATTTTTACAGGCAGCAACACAGGCACCACAACCGATGCAGGTAGCCGATTCAAATGCTTCGTCAGCAATACGCTTAGGAATAGGAATAGTATTGGCATCCGGAACACCTCCGGTATTAATATTGATATAACCACCAGCTTGTTGGATGCGATCAAATGCCGTACGATCTACAGCCAAATCTTTCAACACCGGAAAAGCAGCCGCTCTCCAAGGCTCGATCACAATTGTCTGGCCATCATGGAATGAACGCATGTGTAATTGACAGGTTGTGATACCGTATTTTGGACCGTGTGGACGGCCATTAATGACCAATGAACACATCCCACAAATACCCTCGCGGCAATCGTGGTCGAAATAGATGGGATCTTCTCCTTTACGGGTCAGATCTTCGTTCACCACATCCAGCATTTCCAAGAACGACATATCGTCAGCAATGTCATTTGCTTGAATCGTCACAAATTGACCTTTGGATTTATCATTTTTTTGACGCCAAACTTTTAGCGTTAAATTCATGTGATTACTCATATCTATAGTATTGCGTATCGCGTATTTCGTATTGCGATATCGATATGTTTATGGAGACATTTCGCACATCGCAATACGCATATCGCTATACTATTTATAACTTCTTTGTGTTAATTTAACGTTTTCAAACACCAACTCTTCTTTGTGAAGAACTTCCGGCTGATTGTCACCCTTGTATTCCCAAGCCGCGACGTAAGTAAACTCTTCGTCTATACGTCTTGCTTCTCCTTCTTCTGTTTGCGATTCTAAACGGAAATGCCCGCCACAAGATTCTCTGCGGTTCAAAGCATCGTCTACCATCAACTCGCCTAGCTCCAAGAAATCAGCTACACGCCCAGCTTTCTCCAAAGACATGTTAAGCTCTTCGTTTTCGCCCAGTACACGCGCATTTGACCAAAATTCTTTTCGCAACTCTTGGATCAATCCTTTCGCTTTGGTTAACCCCTCTGCTGTACGTGCCATACCACAGTATTCCCACATGATCTGTCCCAATTGCTTATGGATATCGTCCACCGTTTTCTCCCCTCTCAAGCTCAACAGCATATTGATGCGTTGTTCTACTTCATGACGTGTCTCCTCAAAAGCAGGATGGTTCTTATCTACCGGAGCAAAGCTTCCCAAATTGGCCAAATAGTCGCCAAGGGTGTAAGGAATGACAAAGTAACCATCAGATAAGCCTTGCATCAAAGCTGAAGCACCTAAGCGGTTCGCACCGTGGTCAGAGAAATTCGCTTCTCCTAAGGCATATAAGCCGGGTACGGTAGTCATCAAGTTATAATCTACCCAAATACCGCCCATGGTATAGTGGACAGCCGGATAGATTCGCATCGGTTGCTCGTACGGATTTTCATCTGTAATTTGGTAATACATGTCGAACAAGTTACCGTATTTTGCTTCTACGGTATCTTTACCCATGCGTTTGATGGCATCGGCAAAGTCCAAGAAAACTGCTACTCCCGATTTACCCACACCCCGGCCTTCGTCTACCATTTCTTTAGCATTTCGCGAAGCGACGTCACGAGGCACCAAGTTTCCGAAAGAGGGATATTTTCTTTCCAAGAAGTAATCGCGGTCTTCTTCTTTGATATCGGAAGGCTTCAACTCTCCTTTTCGTAATTTTTCAGCTAACTCAATTGTTTTTGGCACCCACACCCGCCCATCGTTACGCAACGATTCAGACATCAACGTAAGTTTGGATTGGTGGTCTCCGGTAACCGGAATACATGTTGGGTGGATTTGGGTATAGCAAGGGTTAGCAAAGAATGCACCCCGTTTGTGCGCTCTCCAAGCCGCTGTTACGTTACAACCCATCGCATTGGTTGACAGGAAGAATACGTTTCCGTAACCACCTGTACACAATAGGACGGCGTGTCCTTCGTGTGCCTCGATTTTGCCGGTCACCAAATCACGGGTGATAATACCGCGAGCTTGGCCATCGATTTTTACCAAATCCAACATTTCATGGCGGGTATACGATTTTACCTTCCCTTTACGGATCTGACGATTAAGGGCAGAATAGGCGCCCAATAACAATTGTTGTCCGGTTTGTCCCCGGGCGTAGAAGGTACGGGATACTTGTGCTCCGCCAAAGGAGCGGTTGTCCAACAGTCCTCCATATTCACGTGCAAAAGGAACGCCTTGTGCCACACATTGATCGATAATATTGACTGAAACTTCAGCTAAACGGTAGACGTTGGCTTCACGCGCACGGTAGTCACCCCCTTTGATCGTATCGTAGAACAGGCGGTAAACAGAGTCTCCGTCGTTTTGATAATTTTTGGCTGCATTGATACCTCCTTGTGCTGCGATAGAATGGGCGCGACGAGGTGAATCCTGATAACAAAATGTCTTGACGTTGTAGCCCAATTCCGCCAACGATGCGGCGGCCGAAGCACCAGCCAATCCTGTACCAACAACGATAATCGTGAACTTACGTTTATTGGCCGGATTAACCAGCTTCATGTCGAATTTATATCTTGACCATTTTTCGGCTAAGGGGCCTGCAGGTACTTTTGAATCTAACATATTTAAATAATTTATATTCTACGGATATCGATTATATCCCAAACGATTATTTAACGAAATAAAAATATAACGGCATTAAAGCAAATCCTATAGGAATGATAACACCAAAAATCCAGATACCAATGCCTTGAATCAAAGGCAAGTATTTCTTATGTGAAACACCCAAAGTACGGAAAGCCGACTGAAAACCGTGAATTAAGTGGAACGACAAGGCTGCCATGGCAATAAGGTAGAAAATCACCAATCCAATGTTTTGGAAAGCATAGTTTACCTGCTTGTACAAATCACGGGCCCGCACGATTTCTATGTTGTTTTCAACCGTCACTTGGAAATCGTTGAACTCATCTGCTTGCAACTCGGTGGCCATCGTTGCACCTGTGGCCAAATCCGTGCGGTATTCTACATAAGGTACTTGATCGTTGTGGAATTTCCACCAAAAATTCTGCATATGGGTAGCCAAAAAGACCAAAATAATGGTTCCTAAAATTCCCATATTGCGCGAGTTCCATTTGCTGTTCGCATTGCCATCATATTGGGCGTAGCCAATCGGTCTCGCCGCCTTGTTCCGAAGCGTTAAAATTAAAGCATAAATGGCGTGAAGAATAATGGATACGTAAAGAAGGTATGAAACGACCTTGATCGGCGTAAAGTGGGTCATGAAGTAAGCATACTGATTAAAAGCATACCCCGCATCATCTTTAAAGAGTTGCAAGTTACCAATCAGGTGAACCACAAGGAACGTACATAGAAAAATTCCCGTTAAGCTCATGATTAGTTTTCGTCCCAACGAAGAACTTAAAACTGGCTTTGAATTGCTCATTATTCGTGATATTTTATTTGATCAGCAAATCTATTTATTTGTTAACAGAATTATGACAATTAACCTAGAAAAACAAATAATTTAGAACAATTCTAATCTTTTTAACGAAAAGAAGCACGAAAATGAGGAAGGAGAGTAAAGTGCGGTGTCTAACGCGTCTTGGAATTTGTAAGACTTTTTTGACACCGCCCCTTAATTTTTAAAACAAGCTGTACCCGACAGATAGTGACCAGATATTCAAGGTCTGCTTGCCTTTGTCTTTTTGAATGTTGCCTAAGCCATGCTCATAGCGTAAGTCAACCGTGAAATTGCTGATATCCACACCTAAACCGCCAACAACAGCTTCAAAATGGTTTTTGTAATTGTTGACAGCTTCCTTGTATGTGGCACCGATGCCTTCAGCAAAGGAGTTGTCTTGGTTAACAACAAAGGAAAACAGCGGTCCTGCCTGCAGGCGCGCGGCGATAGGACCTATTCCAAAGCGCGTACCCAACAGGATAGGCACATCAATGTTGCTGAATTTGACTTCGCCTGATTCGTCTGTGCCATTTTCGTTGAACGTAACCTTTGCGTTTTTTCCAGAGTAGTATACCTCAGGTTGTACATGGAGTCCTGCGCCGCCTATTCTGGACCATACACCCAGCTGATAGCCAGCCCTGTTTTTCGAATCAAAAAGATCGTCCTCAGAATTCAACTGCGAAAAATTCAGTCCTCCTTTAACACCGAGCTTAAAAGACTGTGCCTGCGCTACCGTAGCAATGGAAACGAGACAAATTAAAATGAGTAAATATTTTCTCATAAGTAAAGATTTGTTTATTTTTATAACCATGCAATAATGAATGCACAATAATAACGCATATTTTTCAATATTCTTGTATATGAGCTCGTTAAAAATATCTAATTCGGATTGGGACGTTTTAAAAATAAAGTTACAAAGAAAGTACAACCATCTTACACAGGAAGATTTGGCATATATGGAGGGCGAAGAAGATAGTTTGTTGGCCAGATTGGCCAAAAGGCTTCGTCGCGATAAGAACTACGTGCTGTTCACATTATCCAAGGAATTGGCTGACTTGGAATCCAACCGACTTTAACCCATGGATCATTTCATATCTTGGAGCGACTTTGAAAAGGTAGAGCTTCGTGTAGGGACCATTTTAGAAGTACAGGATTTTCCCAAGGCAAGGAAACCGGCCTATCAGTTGAAAATTGATTTTGGTTCGGACATTGGCATTTTAAAGTCGAGTGCACAGATTACCCATCATTATACTATAGATGATCTAATAGGTAGACAAATCGTTGCAGTTGTTAATTTTCCAAAGAAACAGATTGCCGACTTTATGTCGGAATGTTTGGTCACCGGTTTTCCAGATGAAGAAGGCCATATTGTCCTGACAGCCGTGGAGCGGAAATTGCCCAATGGAGCCAAATTGATGTAAACACTCTTCGGTACTCGTCCTCGTTTGTAACGCTATCGTGTGTACGCATCTCTAAACAGGGCGCACGCGCAATGGTATTAAGTTAAGCGTTTTTTGTCATTCCGACGAGGTACGAGGAGGAATCTGCAAACTATATAGTTTTTAATGTTGTATAGATGCCTCCTGTCGTCAGCATGACAAATTAAGGGCAGGATTTTTCCCGCGTGTGTTTGAATAGGCTATAAGGTCTAAATATTTGTGTACACACGATAGGTTTGTAACGAGGGCCGGAGAGGAGCGTTTTTTTTAATATTTCAATAATAAATGCTCCGCAGGAGCAAAAAGTTTGTGATGAAAGTATACCGTTTTGATGGGGATGCGTTCAAGGACATGCCTACCGATGAAATCTACATGCGAGAGGCATTGAAGTTGGCGCAAAAAGCGTTTGATGAGGATGAAGTGCCAATTGGTGCCATTATTGTGAGCCAAGGGAAAATTATCGGCAAGGGATATAACTTGACCGAGCGCCTGCATGATGTAACCGCACATGCAGAAATGCAAGCATTCACAGCGGCATCCAATTTTATGGGAGGCAAATATCTGCAAGATTGCACGCTTTATGTTACGGTGGAACCCTGCGTGATGTGTGCAGGGGCATCGTATTGGACACAGATTTCAAAGATTGTTTATGGAGCCAAAGACGAGAAGCGGGGTTCTTCCAAATTTGGTCACCTTTACCATCCCAAAACCGAAATTGTTTCCGGTATTCTCGGAGAAGAGTGCGCTGCACTGATAACATCATTTTTTCGTAATAAAAGATAGGTTTATTGACATTTTACGGCCCTTTTAAAACCAAAACTGGCTTTAAAGTGTTATATTCGTATCATTAATAGTACTATAAAATAAATTAAAATAATTATGGCATTTGAATTAGAAGCATTACCCTATGCAAGTGATGCATTAGAACCGCACATCGATAGGGAGACCATGGAAATCCACCATGACCGTCACCATCAAGCTTATGTGGACAACTTGAATAAAGCAATCGCCGGGACGGATGCAGAAGGCTTATCCTTGGAAGAAATCAACAAAAACATTTCAAAATACCCGGCAGCCGTTCGCAATAACGGAGGCGGACATTTCAATCACCGCTTATTCTGGACGATTTTAAGTGCAGATGGTGGTGGAGAACCCACAGGAGAATTAGCTAATGCCATCAACAGCACATTCGGATCTTTTGCCGAGTTAAAAACACAGTTGCAAAATGCCGGTGCTACTCGTTTCGGATCGGGTTGGGCTTGGTTAGTTGTGAAAGCTGATGGACAGTTGGCTGTAACCTCTACGCCGAATCAAGACAACCCACTGATGGATGTTGCCGAGGTGCAAGGTACCCCGATTCTGGGTATCGATGTATGGGAACACGCATACTATTTGAAGTACCAAAACAAGCGTCCAGCCTATTTGGAAGCTATCTTCAACGTGATTGATTGGAATGCAGTAGCAACGCGCTATCAAGAAGCAAAATAATTGTTAAAGGCATTGTTGCCCATAAACGGTTGTAAAGAAGGCTGTTTAAAAAGTAGGAAAACCGTCTTATTTGTCTAACATTGGAATGACAAAAAGAGAACCAGCTTTTTAGACAGCCTCTTTTTTATAGGAAAGAACACCATGAACAGATTAAAAATCATCAATGGAATCGGGATAACGATGGTTATGTTAACGCTATGCTGTACCACACCTAAATCGAAAGGTACAAACACGCTTCCTCTCCCTGTTTCTTCATCAAATGATCAGGATACAGCAACTTTTGGCGCAGGATGCTTTTGGTGCATTGAGACCCAGTTCGCGATGTTGAAAGGCGTAGAATCTGTGGAGTCCGGGTATAGCGGAGGACATATTGCCCATCCTACGTACAGCCAGGTTTCCCGCGGAAACACTGGCCATGCAGAAGTTGTCAATATCGTGTTCAATCCGCAAGTTATTTCCTTTGATGAATTGCTTCAGGTGTTTTTTCTGTTGCATGACCCTACCCAATTGAACCGCCAGGGCAACGATGTGGGAACACAGTACCGCTCGGCTATTTTTGTGCACACGCAAGAACAGTTAACCAAGAGCACACATTATATCCAAAAACTGCGCGATGCCAACGTATACGACAAGGAAATCGTCACAGAAGTCACGCCGTTTGCAGCCTTCTATAAGGCAGAAGATTATCATCAGCAATATTACCTCAACAACGGTGAAGAACCATATTGCCGAATCGTCATCACCCCTAAGATGGAAAAGTTCAAAAAAGTCTTTGCCGATAAGCTGAAGAAATAATCGTTAGCAAGACAGTCTATTTTTTCATGACACCATTTTAGGTGAAGCACTTAGAATTTCCGCACTCGCTTTCTCCCGATATTGCACAAAATTGTTGTTGAACAATGCTGTTAGTGTATTCGCCTGCCTCATATACGCACGCTTATCATGCCACGTGTTTTGCGGATTCAGGATTTCTGACGGCACATGCGGGCAAGATTGCGGTACCCACACGCCAAAATTTTCGTGTGGCACATATTCGACAGTATCTAAGTTGCCTTCTAAAGCAGCATGAACCATTGCACGAGTGTAGTTCAAGCTTATTCTTTTTCCTTCTCCATACGCGCCTCCCGTCCAACCGGTATTCACCAACCAAACATTCACTTCGGAGTGCTCATCAAGTTTTCCCCCTAATAGTTCGGCGTACTTTGTAGGATGCAACGGTAAGAATACCCTTCCAAAGCAAGCCGAAAAAGTAGTCTGCGGTTCAATAACACCGATTTCCGTTCCGGCAACCTTTGCCGTATATCCGGACAGAAAGTGATACATTGCTTGTGCCTTTGTCAGTTTGGATATAGGTGGCAACACCCCAAAGGCATCACAGGTTAGAAAGAAGATATTTCGGGGAACTTGTCCTACAGATATGTCTTTGGCATTTTCAATATGGTAGATCGGATACGCTGCCCGCGTATTTTCGGTAATCGACGCATCGCTGTAGTCGACAGTATTGGTTCCTTCAAAAAAGCAAACATTCTCCAAAAGCGTCGTTTCTTTAATCGCCCCATAGATTTCCGGCTCTTTTTCTTTACTCAGGTCAATGCATTTGGCATAGCACCCTCCTTCAAAATTAAAAATGCGGTCTTTTGCCCAGCCATGTTCATCATCACCAATCAATCGACGCTTGGGGTCCGCAGATAAGGTGGTCTTACCGGTGCCGCTAAGGCCGAAGAACAAAGCCGTATCTCCGCTCTCCCCTTCATTGGCAGAACAATGCATGGACAGCACATTTTCATCGTGAGGCAAAATACAATTCAACACGGAGAAAATACCTTTTTTCATTTCACCTGTATATGCCGTGCCTCCAATCAAAATCGTCTTTCTACGAAAATGGATAACGGCAAAATTTTCTTGGCGTGTGCCGTCTATGGAGGGATCTGCAAAAAATTCAGGGATTTGGAGGATGGTCCATCCTTGTGCATATGTGGAAAGCTCCTCTTCGGTAGGCCTTATAAACAGATGATGGCAGAATAGATTTGCCCAAGGCGTGGTATTGATGACTGTTATGGGCAGGCGATAACCCGGGTGCGCCCCGGCAAAGCAATGACGGGCCCACACTTCCTTTCCGGAAAGATAAGCTGTCATCTTTTCGTAGAGTCGATCAAAAACGTCTGCAGAAATGGGAATATTGACATCTCCCCAATCGATCATTTCGCGGGTCAGTTCGTCCCGTACAATAAACCGGTCTTTGGGAGATCGGCCCGTGAATTTTCCAGTTTGAATACAAAGTGCCCGTTGGTCATTTAGCACCCCTTGACCACGTGCTAAAGTTTGTTGAACTAATGTAGGGGCATCTAAATTCCAATAAACTGTTGCGGTTTCCTTCAAACAATCAGAAACGACTGAAGGATTGGATAGCTTGGTTTCCATCATCTTATCATAATTTGTTTTGATAAGACTAAGTTAGACAGAAATTGAAAACAAAAGAACCGTTGGATATTTTTCGTAAATAATTAAACAAAAACGATTAATATTTGCAAATATTCACAATTTTCCGAATATATGTTTGATGCAATATGCTCGTTATACCAAATTTCTACCGTTTTGCTAAAGGCATTTTGCTGTTAAAAAAGCAACACCTGTTGCGTATGCCCTCAATTTCTTCCCAATTACTGCCAAATACATCTAGAAGATCAAAAAAATGGGAATTATCTTCCCATTTTTTTCATAGCACGATCAGCTCGTTTCCTAGCCGTCCTTATTTTATAATTTAGCCATTTCTCCTTGAATATTTTACGCATGGTATCGTCAAAGTGGCGTGTGATAAACAAATTGCGCGCTCCTTTTAACTTTTCACCAAACGAATTGGCCAATGCCCGAACCGATATAGAATAACCTTCTGTATCATATTGGATATAATGCCACCACCCTGCAGGCATGTACAACGTCTCACCTGGACCGATAACAGCTTCATAACCGTCCAAGTATTTCAGTGCCGGATATTCTTCTACACTACTTGTTTTCAGATTAGCGATACTGTGGAAGTTGTAAGGCAATTTATACATCAAATCGGATTGATTGTTAGGAAATAGCCAAATACGTTTCTTCCCTTGAAATTGCGTGATAAAAACATGTGACATATCGATGTCAAAGTGATTGCGTGTAGCCGAGCCCTCTCCGCCGAAAAACATGAAGGGCAAGCCCTGCAATACCTTGCCACCTGTCACATCGTTGTAAATAACATCCTTTTTTAATTCAGGACGTATCTTCAGGAGGTTAAATAAAAATAACCTCAACTCTGTCGGTTCAGTACTAATTTTATCCAAATATTCTCCAAAGCTCATGCGACCTATGGGAGGGCTTGCAGCGTGGTTTTGGGCCTCCTCTTCCCGTCCATAGACGTCGATTTGCTCATCCCCTGCTATTTCCTTGAAATAGCCGTAGCTCCATTTTTGCCAACAAGGACTATCCTGTCGAATAAAGTCTTTAATGATGACGGGCTGACTTTTGTTCAAATAGTCTTTGACAAACTCACTTGAAGACACACCTGAAATACTATCTACTGGTTTTAATTTCACAAGTACTACGTTTTAAACAACCACTTACAAACTTAAAAAAAAATATTTCTATTAAACCAATCCGTCACCTATTTTGCGTGAAAGACGTATACAAGTTTAATAGAAATATTTCATGTTTAATATGACTTTCGTCATAATCATGTAATTAGTACGACCACAAATCCTGCTCCCAATCCATCAGGCTCTTTTTAATGCGTTCCGATTCATATAGACGTTCAACTCCGTCCGATATATAGTCTTTGATGCGCAGGTCATCTGGGTTATCTTCTTTGATGATATAGCTCGCAAACATGCGCTTGATGAACACGTCATCATAGCTTAGACCTGTTGCACCATTGTTCCTGTTCATGACTTCCTTATTCACCAAGATATGGCGAGCTTCGGGAAAATAAATCCAAAAAGCGGGAATTGGGTCTATCTGGGGGACAAAGGCATTCTCCGTAACCGGAAGAGGCACATCAGTATCCGTCTCGGTTGCTCCAGTATTCCCTGTAGGTACCGCAAATGGATCAAAAGGATCGTAGCCCGCGCCAGCATCTGTCACTGGCACCACTCCCACATTGCTATCCATACCTGGTATGTCTGGCGTAATAAGTGGTGCGATGCCAACAATACGGGGTTCAAACACCGAACGTTGTTTGTCAAATATCCAATCTTCCTTGATTCGGAACTTTACGATATTTTCACCGCTAAAAGCACGCGCTTCATAGTGGGACGATATTACCTCGTTGTTTTCATTAAACTGTTCCACCAAGACACTGTCACCGCCGAAACGCCCCATAACCTCTCCCGGAGCTAAAACAGCCATCTTGGAGAAATCATCTCCCGTTGGATTATCTTCTGTTGGGGTAGGATCATAGGCCGTCAATTCACCGGCCATAATGGCTTTGATGAGAATGTCAATCAATCGCGACTTAGGTGAGGCAAAAACACGATTCATCTTTTCACGAAGATCGATCTCGCGCCATACCCGTTTCTGATAAGCCACATCTGTTTGCCTAATATTGGCATAAGGTATCACCTTCCTGTTTTCCATATCTACCTTGGCGACATAGCCGTCCAATGGTGGCTCAAGAGCCGTCAAAGGCTTTGTGCTGTTAGACAGGTTTGCCTCTTCCTGGGCAAACGCTCCAAAGCAATATATCAAAGCACAAACCGTAAATAAAATCTTTTTCATCTCACCTAAATCTTTATTGCTAATTCGTCACCTGAAACGTAATCGGATCCAGATTTTGCGCCACTCCATCCGGGCCGACGCCCACAATATCATAAATCATAACCACTGAACCTGATGTCAGACCACTTAGCCCTGACTTCATTTGTGGTGTGAACGATGCTCCGGATGTTTGGTACATTAGCGGGTCGACCCGGGGTTTCGCGATGTACATGTTAAATTTGGAGATCGTAAATTTCGCATCAAACTCAAAATTATCCAACGCGGCGGAAAGCACATTCTGCCCTTTTAACTGTTGAGCCGAAATGCGTCCTCCGGTTTTGCCGGCAACACGTGCGGCGGGCTTGGGAATTCGTTTCACACGGAACTTCGAACTTCCTATATGCTGTGTTTTCCCATCGATATTCGCAGAAACATTAATAGTTGCCTCTCCTGTACTGCTTACCCGAGCGATATATCTACTGCCCGATTTATTAATGGAAACACCAGAGCCACTGACTTGTAGATTTTCACTTGCAATACCGGGGGCCGAAACCGAAATCGGGTTGTCCACACCAATATATAGCACATTCATCGCATCTGGAGAAACCACAGCCGAAGGCTTGGCCACTTGATACGTCATTGGCTCCGTTTGATATGTTTTCACGGTCCCGTCGGTTTGTTGCACCTGAATAGTTCCCTGCCAAGTAAAGATTCCTGGTGTAGAAGTATTCACTTGATAAACCCCTTGACCATCGGTAACAGGCAACGTACTTCCACCTACCGAAATCTGAGGGGTAGCCTTGGAATCGTAAGCCGTTAAGAATACTTTAGCCGTGTAAGGCTGTCCTTGGATTAGATAGGAAGTAGGCGCTACCGCCACAGCAGCAAACTTATCCAAGTTAACCACTGCTTGATCCATTTTTCCAAAAATATGCTTCACCACTGCTGATTCGGCGTTTTTAGCATCAGCATGTATTTTTTCCAATGCTGTAATGGCTGCTGTTAATGGTATGCCATCTCCAAAATTAGCCTGCTCCCATGAGGTTTTGACACCTCCACGAGGCTTTGGATCGGTGGCATCTAAGGCGATATTAATCTCGTTGTTCGTTAGTTTTAACAACTCCGCTTTAGTGGCGTTGATCAGATCTCGAAGCTCCTTCGCCCTTTTGCCGTTTATCATTAAACGGGGAGAAATGTCTGTCGAACCTCTGAATTTTACGTCGCCGGTCGTCTCATCCAATCCGCCTCCTTCGCTTTCCAGCAACGTATTCAGCTCCTTTACTTTGTTTGTTAATTTTTGCACCAGAGCCTGTGCTTGCTCAGCTTTCTGCAAAATAGGTTTTGCGCGTTCGGGGTTTTCTTTCAGTTTGGTTTCCCTGAACGCCAAAAACATGTTATCGATACCAGCCTGCGTATTTTGGGTTGAGGTATTCAAACTGTTCCCTAAATTCTTGAAAGCATCCAAAATAGAATCACTTACATTTAATGCCACTAAACCCAGTAGCACTAAATAAAGGATGCCTATCATTCGCTGCCTTGGTGTCTCTTTCTTTCCTGCCATAATGTAATTTTCTCAATTAAAACACGTAGATGATTAGAAATACATTAAGAGCGTTGCGGGTTCATGGCGGATAACATATTGCCATAAATCGCGTTCAATGAGGATAAGTTTTTATTGAAAGTACTCACTTGTTCTTTGAATTGCTGCATATCGGCCGATGACTCGTTGAATGTCTGCAAATCTGCCGCCGCTCTCTCAAAAGCATGGCTTAATTGCGCCGCACCGGTTGACGCTGCGTTCAATTTATCCGCAAATTGATTGGTCGCCGCCGCAGTGTCTGCCACTTTGGAAATGGAGGCCACTTTATCACTGAATGTGCGTAATCCATCGCCTAAATTACCAATCAGGTTTTCATCTATTTTGGCATCTTGCAAGAGTTTGTCTAATGCGGCCGTATTACCTGTAGCAACTGGTTGAACAGCTGCACGTGCTGCTCTGGCAGGCAATTCTCCGTTATAATCTTCATCCAATTCGGGGTACACCCTTGTCCAATCGGGTTCCGGTTCTGACTGTACAAATCCCATGATAAAGAAAAGCAATGCTTCCACGGCCAAACCAACGCCAATCATCCACTCACCCCCTTTGAAATGAAGAATCTTGAACATCAGGCCAATGATAACGACCGTTGCCCCCCAATTGATGAGTGTATTAATCCCAAATTTGAATTTTCTTTTCGCTGCCATTGTTGTATCGAATTGTAAATAATGTTGAATGTTTCTTTAACGTGTTGAAACTCCCGTGTATCTTGTCACCGATCGGAAGCCTATATATGATTTTGCAGTGTCCTGATATTCGTATTGACGAGTGCCATTTTGCAGAAAGTAGCCTACATCTTTCCATGATCCGCCTCTTACCACTTTCCGTTTCAAGGTTTCGTGATCAGATGACTTGGCGTTGTAGGTATACGTCGGATTCATATCGTGAACAAAAGAGTTAGCCGATTCGTTGAAACTCGATTGTGTCCATTCGGCGACATTTCCAGCCATATTATACAAACCAAAGTCGTTTGGCCAATAGGAATACACCGGAGCCGTATAAGCGGCACCATCATCGATATAATTACCTCGCCCGGGTTTAAAGTTTGCCATGAGGCATCCGCGTGCATTGCGTGCCGAAGGTCCGCCCCATGGATATTGCATGCCAACTTTACCTCCACGAGCCGCGTATTCCCACTCCGCTTCCGAAGGCAACTGATAGGGCATGCGCTCTACTTGTCCATTGCTGGCCGCGGCATTATTATAAAAGCGCGTGCGCCAAGTGTTAAAAGCTTGTGCCTGTCGCCATGTAACCCCAACCACGGGATAATCGTCAAAAGACGGATGGGAAAAATACCCCTCCACCATCGGCTCGTTCTGGGCGTAGCTGAAATCGCTTAGCCATACCGTCGTATCGGGATAAATCAACATGGTGTCGCGCATGATAAAGTCCGAACGTGTTTTGGTTGGATCGTTTTTAGCGGCTGTTGCCGAACGAAGGTCATACCACTCGAAATGATATTTCAGTAGGCGTACATCCAACTCGTTCTTACCGAAGATACGGTCTTCACCTTGATAAAACATGGTGGAAAGACGTTCACGCGTGGTCTGGTCTTTGGTCTTCCAGGGCGAATTTTTCTTTACCCTGTTCCAATCGATATAACGTTCACCATTTGCTGTGTTGATGAAATAGCTGTCATCTCCAAGGAAATTATAAATCAAAATGGAATCGCGAACCCAATTGACAAACTGTCGGTACTCACTATTGGAAATTTCCGTATCATCCATATAGAAAGGCGCAATGGTTACCTGTCGGTTTTGAGCAATTTGCGAATAGGTAATGTCTTCATCCGACTGCCCCATGATAAAGGTGCCACCAGGAATCAAAACCATACCATATGGGGTCTTATTCGCTTTCAATTTATTCAATCGGACACCCACCAACTCACCAGAATTTGAAGGCCCCTTGCATCCGAAAAAAGTCGTCAGACACAAGGACAATAAGACCAAAAAGTGGTAGTGATTAATTTTCATATAGCATTTTTATGTCTATTCTCAACGTCAAAAATCTCGTAAATATATAAATAAAGAATCGATTCGCACAACTTTTCATTGTTTATCCATAGCAGGTAAAATTAGCTGCATTACACTAATATAACTAAGATTAAACCAAAAAAAAGGGGTAATTTGTCGGACACCCTCTACAATTTAACAAGATTTAACGTTTTTAACATTTTCTTATTCACAGAAAAAGCGACCTTTCGGTCGCTTTCATATCTTTATAAGTTATCCCAGAATTATCTATTTACTTGCTTAATATACTGTTCAACAGCCATTGTCATGCTCGGTGCCTCAGGTGTTGGGGCCGGAATATCCAATATCAGTCCATGTTTCAACAGCTCTTGTTGGGTGCTGGCCCCAAACGCGGCGATGCGTGTATTGTTCTGCTTAAAATCCGGGAAGTTCTCGTACAGCGATTGTACGCTTGACGGACTAAAGAACACAATAATATCGTAGAAAACGTCCTCCAAGTCTTTTATATCCGAGATGACCGTCCGGAAAAGTACAGCAGGCGTAAAGTCATACCCATTCTCCTGCAACCATTTCTGCGTTTCTTCGTTTGCCACGTCCGAACAAGGGAATAAAAACTTTTCTTTGCTATGCTTCTTCAGCACTTCCTCTAAATCTTTAGCCGTCTGCTTTCCAAAAAATATTTTACGCTTGCGGTATTGAATATACTTTTGAAGATAAAGCGCAATCGTCTCGGAAATACAAAAATATTTCATTTCCGGCGATACTTCGTGGCGCATCTCCTCACAGACCCTGAAGAAATGGTCTACCGCATTCTTACTCGTGAAAATAATAGAAGAATAATCTGCAAAATTGATTTTTTCCTTGCGCACTTCTTTAGCCGAAACGCCTTCTACGTGGATAAATCCTCTGAAATCTAACTTGAGGTTATATTTTTCTGCCAAATTGAAATAAGGTGATTTGTCGTTTTCTGGTCTTGGCAAGGTCACTAAAATACTCTTTACTTTCTTGGCTCTTTCTACGTCTACTTGCATATTAAACTTTTTAACGGCCCAAAACTTTAATTAAAATTAAAATCGGAGCGACTTCGAGTGCACAAAGATAAAGAATTAAATAAATAAGTGAAAATTTAAGATTCCCGAAAAGTCTAACAGCGGTCCTCAGAAGCCTGTATACAAACAATATGGAGATGACAATACTGAACACAACCAATATCCATTTAAAATATGTGGCAGGCACAAATACAGTTATTAGTAAGAATGGCATAAGAAAAAGCATGCTGTTAAAATACACCAAATACAGCACGGCAATGTACTCTCGGACAAGTCGATGAAGTTCAAAAACAAATGAAATAAATCGAATGACAAGGATTTTTAGCACGAACAGCAACCCCACAACAAAAGAAGTTTCCAGATAGTTGTCTACACGCAGTAATTCCTGACGTACAAAAGCCGATTCCATGAGGACGACAAACAGACCAAAGGCCAAGCTAAATATCACATAAAGAAACACATATGGCCAAGAAGTCAGCATATTATCTTCCTTGCTGACTTGTTGTAGCGTTCGCTCTTGATAAAAAGCCAGGATAATCAACATAAAGTCTGCCGGGAAAACCAATCGTATAATGGCGACGGCTAAAAACAATAAGAAAACAGTCAGCAATATCCATAATGGCCTTTCACTTTTCATTCTTCCCTGCACGCTTTCGTTTGCCAAATGGCTTTGTTCCTGTAAGGATCTTAATAGTGAAGGCGTGTTGGAAGAACGTTCCCGAATATTGTCCAGCAGGAGCTCTAGCAGTTTATGAGGACGATCTTTTGGAGGAAAAACATAATTAAACGTATCTAACGGAGCCTTCATGACGGTATCTGTAGAGATGGGTCCACGAGACAGGGAATCAATCTGTCCATAACTGAAGCTCACGCACAACATGAGCACCCAACCTACAATAATCTGCTTGATAAGAAACATGAAATCTAAAAAAATCCGTACTTTGGCGTAAAGTTAGAATAATTTACAACGCTAAAAAAGAAAACATGAAGCATACATCGATTATGCGATGCCCTTGGTGCGGGAGCGACGAATTATACACCAAATATCATGACGAAGAATGGGGGAAGATCGTCACAGATGACAAAATTCTCTTTGAATTTTTAATATTGGAATCTGCACAGGCTGGCCTCAGTTGGATAACCATATTGCGCAGAAGAGAAGGCTATCGCAAAGCTTTTGCCAACTTTGACTATAAAAAAGTGGCCGTATTTACGGCAGAAAAAGTCGAAGAACTTCTCCAGACCCCTGATATCATACGACACCGGGGCAAAATAGAAGCGGCTATTTCCAATGCACGGATTTTCATGGACATTCAACGGGAATTCGGATCGTTCTACACCTACCTGTACAGTTTTATGCCCAACAAGCAACCCGTAATCAATCAAGTGGCTAACTTATCATTGGTGCCTGCCCACAATGCCCTGTCCGATGCCATCTCGAAAGATCTTAAAAAAAGAGGTGTGAAGTTTTTCGGCACCACAATTTGCTATGCTTTCATGCAGGCGGTGGGAATGATAAACGACCACCTAGATGCTTGCCATTTCAAATTCCCAAAAGCGGGATAGTCATTTTGGTCTAGAGAATACCTAAAAAAGGCGCGCACGTACAGCTTGAATAGTCAGTCAGAAGGATACAGCTCCATCAACCAGCCATACGCTTACCCCCCTTGCCCCGGTCTGTGTCTCCATGACCAGAATAGTGAAGTTGTTCCGTAAAGACATGAAGGCGGTATCTTAGGTCTAGGGAAATAAAAAACATACCAAAAATACAGGAGCCTAAGAATTTTCACCGAAAAAATACTGGTGTTTACCGAAAAAGTGCATTGAATTACCTATTTTGGCTAACGGATTCTAAGGTATTGCGCTACTTTTGAGTCAAACATTTAGATAAAGCGTAATGGAAAAAGATTTTAATACACCACCCCCCATACCTCCGAAAAACAATAAAAGTGCGAATATCGTAGGAGCGGTCATCGTATTCTTGGGGCTGGCTCTTCTGATGAGGAATATTAACGTAAATTTCCCTTTTCCGAGATGGCTTTTTGGGTGGGAAATGATCCTAATAATTATTGGATTGGTCATTGGTGTCAATTCCAAATTTGAGAAAAAATCTTCCGTTATCCTGATTACAATAGGCGGCTTATTTTTATTGAAAGATTTGTTTAATCTCTCTTTCGGGAAAGAAGTCATTCCGCTAATGGCTATTATCATTGGGATTTATCTCATTATGCGAAACAGGAAATATGCCGCGCCACCCAAGCCTCCACATATTCCGACACCAGATAAAGACGAGTTTGACTGGGATAGGCGCGTAGATGTACTGGATAGCGAAACCCCAAACCCAGCGTCTCCATTCCAGCAACACGAACAGCCTTTTTCCCATCAACATACGGATGGGCAAAAGGCTCATAAAGGATATACCTACGAAGGCGAAAATTACATTAAGGTAGATACTATATTTGGGGATGCCAAGAAAATCATTTTTTCCAAAAACTTCCTAGGTGGCAATATGACCAATGTTTTTGGCAGTACGCAAATCAATCTTTTGCAAGCCGATATCCAGCAGCCCGTTGCATTGGATGTCTTTCAACTGTTTGGAAGCACCAAAATCATCGTGCCTCCACATTGGGTCGTTGCCACTACTGTATCGTCTATACTAAGCGAAAACGATGATCGCCGTGTCATCCTCACCCATGCCATGGACCATAATAAATACCTTTATATAACGGGAACTTCCATTTTTGGCAGCATCACGATAAAGAATAGTTAGTGTTTGGAATTTGAGAATGAGAGAATTTGGAAATGTGGGGATTGGGGAATGAATCATCGCGCATAACTTCATATGACGTTTAAATTGACATCCAAAAACCGGTTGATCCATGGAAGTACATGGACTATTGGCATTTTGTACTTTTTGGTCTCGTATTTTCTGCTGTGGTGGGATAGCCGACCTAATGCTATAACACCCTATGAACCAATCATTGGAGCGCTTTCTGTGACTATTTGCTGTTATTTGATTTACAGCACACTGCAATATTACCTTCCTCGTAAGAACCAGTATATTAAAATTACAACAATATGCCTCCTACTCACTGCTACAAGTTTAGGACTTTCCATATTTTTCCTCAACCAGTTTTTTGACGATATTTCGCTGAATCATTTCTACGAAATCCTGCCTTATCGTTTCATTATCAACTTCCTGCTATTGCTCTGTGTTATTATCATCAATATTTTTTGGAATATCCAAGAGGAATACGAAGAGAACAAAAAGCGCAAGGAAGAATCCGAACGTATTCTGCGGGATGCTGAACTCTACAATTTAAGGCAACAGCTCCAACCCCATTTTCTGTTTAACAGTTTAAACTCGATCATTGCCTTGATCGGCTTCAAGCCGGAAGAAGCCAAAAACATGACCTTCCAGCTTTCGGACTTTCTTCGTGGCACTATGCGCAAAGATGACAGACAACTCATTTCCTTGACCGACGAAATCGCCCATTTAAGGTTGTATCTGGATATTGAAAAAGTACGTTTTGGCCACCGGTTGAGTATCAACTTCCATTTACAAGAAGAAGCAAACACGGCCAAAGTGCCCTGCATGATTATACAACCCCTTTTGGAAAATGCCATTAAATTTGGATTATACAACGTTATTGGAAATGTGGAAATCACCATAGACATCAAACTGGAAAACTATATGCTATGGATCACCATTACCAATCCGTTCGACTCCGATCAGTTTGAGACCAAAAAAGGTACAGGTTTCGGGTTATCCAGTATCCAACGGCGGCTGTTTTTATTGTACAGCCGGACAGATTTGTTGGAGACTTCCGTGAAAGACCATATCTTTACATCTACCTTAAAAATTCCACAATATGATTAAAGCTATTGTTATCGACGACGAACCCTTGGCACGCATGATTATTCTCGAATACCTGAAACAACACGCCGATATTAACGTGTTGGCCGAATGTGGGGATGGGTTCGAGGGGGCAAAAGCCATCCAACAGCATAAACCGGATGTGGTATTTTTGGACATACAAATGCCCAAATTAACGGGATTTGAAATGTTGGAAATTCTGGATGAAATGCCAAACGTCATCTTCACCACTGCTTTTGACGAGTTCGCCATCAAAGCTTTTGAGAAAAACGCTGTAGACTATCTGTTGAAACCCATCAGCAAAGACCGTTTTGAGCAAGCACTTTCTAAATACAGGCTTTCTCATGCGAATCATGCACCGCAAAATACTATTGAAAAGGTCAGTGCCATTACCGAAGAGGAATCATTGGAACGCATCGTAGTGAAAAATGGTTTGCAGATAAAAATCATTCCTGTGCAACAGGTCACGTTTTTAGAAGCTTACGATGATTATGTAAAAATACACACTGCCGATGGTCTATTTCTAAAAAACAAAACCATGAGCTCTTTCGAAAAACAGCTCGATCCGAAGCAGTTTGTCCGGGTGCATCGCTCGTTTATCGTCAAGGTAGACCAGTTGGCAAAAATAGAACCCATGGAAAAAGAGAGCTATATCGCAACCTTGCTGTCAGGTGAAAAAATCAATATCAGCAAATCGGGTTATGCTCGGTTGAAGCAGACGATTGGGCTGTAAGGAAATATTTAGGCATACTTCAAAGCGGAGCAGATTTATCAGGTTACTAAACATCTCTTATACACACCCTTAAAATACCGTTAAGTAATCCACGCAAAGAGTACAGGGTCGGAGTAACTAGCAGTGCTTGGCTAATTCAATGCGTTTTTTTCTTTTTGATTTTTACTTTCTACCTTTGCACCATGTCGGTAAAGATTGGTGAACATATTGATTTAGGGGAATTTCCGCTCTTACTTGCGCCTATGGAGGACGTCAGTGATCCACCGTTTCGTTACGTTTGCAAACAAAACGGTGCGGATATGATGTACACGGAGTTTATTTCTTCAGAGGGGCTGATTCGGGACGCTGCCAAATCGCGCCAAAAATTGGACATCTTTGAATACGAACGGCCGATCGGTATCCAAATTTTCGGTTCGGATATCGAGCACATGCGCCAATCAGCAGAAATCTGTTCGCAAGTAGATCCCGATTTAATCGATATCAATTACGGCTGTCCGGTAAAAAATGTGGCTTGTCGCGGAGCGGGCGCCTCCCTTTTGCAAGACATTGATAAGATGGTAGCCATGACCAAAGCCGTAGTGGATGCCACACATCTGCCCGTGACGGTAAAAACCCGATTGGGATGGGATGACAGCACCAAAAACGTATATGACGTAGCCGAAAGGTTGCAGGACATCGGGATAAAAGCTTTATCTATTCACGGACGCACACGGGCACAGATGTATAAGGGCCAAGCCGATTGGACCATGATTCGAGAGGTGAAAAGAAATCCACGCATACAGATTCCCATTTTTGGCAATGGCGATGTCGACTCGGTAGAAAAGGCTGCGGCTTGGCGTCAGGAGTTTGAAGTGGATGGAATTATGATCGGTCGGGCATCGATTGGTTACCCTTGGATCTTTAGAGAGATCAAACATTTTTTTCATACCGGCGAGCGCTTACCGGGGCCGACCATTGCTGAACGTGTAGAAGTTTGCAAGACCCACCTTGTAAAATCCATTGAGTGGAAAGGCGACAAGACGGGCGTGTTTGAAATGAGAAGACACTACGCCAACTATTTCAAAGGAATACCAAATTTCAAGGAATACCGTACACAATTAGTGGCGCTTCAAAACCATGCGGAGATTTTGGACGTATTGGAAGAAATAAAGGAAAAGTTTGCAGAAGAGTTGGTTTAACAAAAAACTCCTTATTATTTTCGATGGAGAAGCGCGATGATAGCGTTTCGTTCTAGAAGAAACACGATTAGTGTAAATACGAACAACATCAGATTTCCAATCCAAAAGTTGCTGTCAAACACAAAAAAGCTTATCAATGATAGGGCCAAGCCCGTGAGCAGGTAACCGCTTATCTTCAGGAATCGATAAGGGATAGGATAGTACTTTTGTCCCCAGAATACAGACAGGCTTATCATTAGGAGATACACCACCGTGGTAGAGGCCACCGCACCTACATAGGAATAGCGCGGAATCAAAATCAGGTTGAGCAGGATGGTCACCAACGCACCGGTACCGGAAATATAGATCGCAAAACGGGTTTGGTCGGTTAGTTTGTACCAAACCGACAGATTCATGTATATGCCCAAAAGCACATAGTTAAACAGGAGGATCGGCACAATCTTCAATCCCGTCCAATAGATATCGGGTTCCAGGTCTGTGCCTCGGATATAATTTTTCACCCAGCTCAAATTGGCCGTTAATGCTACCATGACCAATACCATGAGCAACACAAAATATTCCATGATGATGGCATAGGTCTTGGGAGCGTTCTTGTTTTTTGCGTGCGAGAAGAAAAAGGGTTCTGCTCCCAATCGAAAGGCAGTGACGAATAAGTTGAGAAAAATGGCGATTTTCACGACAGCATTGTATATGCCCAATTCGGTCAGGGCACGGTCTTCCGGGAGTAGTTTTTGGAAGAACATTTTATCCAGATTCTCATTGATAATAAAGGAAATATTGGCGATCAGTATCGGGAAACTGTACGAGAACATGCTTTTCAGCAATTTGACATCTACTTGCAACCGCAAAGTCAGCAGTTCTGGTAAAAGCAACAAGAGCGTAACGGTACTGGCCAACAAATTGGAAAGAAACACATAACCCAGCCAACCCTCGACAAACCAACCTTGTGCAAAATTTGCCCAGAACACCGATGTTTTCACCCAATCGGGCAGATACACAATAAAAAAGAGGTTGGCGAATACCGTAATGAAAATATTGATGAATTTAAGGTAGCTAAAGCGAATAGGACGTCCTTGGGCACGCAGTTTGGCAAAAGGCACAACGGCCAACGCATCCGTCACGAGTATAAACACAAAATATTTAATGTATTGCTCATAGGATTGTGCGTCCGCACCGTTGGCAAACCAGGTGGCAATGGGTTTTGTCCAGATAAAGACCGTAATCAGCAGCAACGCAGAGGTGGCCAGTGTAACAAAAAAACTATTGTTGAAAACTTTGTCTTTATCCTTTTCGTCGACCTTCTGCAGATACCGGAAGTAGGTGGTTTCCATTCCGAAAGCCAACAAAGCATTCAGCATGGATGCCCAAGCATAAAAGGTGGAGTATACACCATAAACCGTAGCACCTTCAAATTTCCGGAGATAAATTGGCGTCATCAAAAAACCGATCATACGCGATACGATGGTAGTCATACCATATATCATCGTATCGCTCACAAATTTTTTGACAGAAGACACCTATAGATTATTTTATTTTTTTAAGGACTACAAAGTTTTCAAACCCTTTTATCGGGCCTTCTTCTACCACCACCTGTTCCACCTCGGCTCTTTCTGGACCTTGTTCGCAAAATTCCAATAATGATTCCAACTCAAAGTCATCACCCTCAGCCTCTAGATAGACCGATCCATCAGGCTTATTGATGATAAATCCTTTTACACCTAAATGGTCTGCAACTGCTTTAGTCGTTGCACGGTAATAGACGCCTTGTACTTTTCCCGTCACGCGAATGTTGAGATGTTTCATGCAAGACAAAGGTAAGGAAGAAAACCGAAGATACTAAGCGATTCTTTTCAAAGTCACTTCTGGCGTTAAACGAAAGTTTTTCATTCCTTCCAAAAGCACTAGGCCCGGTCGTTTGCCCACTTCTATGGAGCCTACGATATGGTCAAGCCCCAATGCTTTGGCCCCATTCAGGGTGGCCCATGGCAACATCTGTAGAAAATTGAGCTGTTCATTGGCACTGGCCAATACTTTCAATTCCTCTAAAATATCGAGCGTGTCATTGGAGGCTAGGCTATCCGTCCCTACAACCATTCGGCTTTGGTCAGGAATAAAGTGCAAGATCTTGGGCAACGTGTCCTCAATATAGAGGTTTGCTTTAGGGCACATACAATAATACACATATCTGCCCTGACGACTGACAAAATCCAGATCTTTCAATGAGGTAAACGTGTTGTGTACCAAAATGAGTTGATTGTGGAGAGGTGTAAAGGGCAGGTAGGATTGTATAGAGTTTCGGGCCTGGGCTTTGAATCCTGCAACATCTAGTCCCATTTCTTCAAAAAAAGTCAAAAAGTCACCTTTTTTGTAACGAAAAAGCTTGTTTTCCTCCTCGCTTTCTTGATTGTGTATGCTGAGAATGTTGTCTGTATTAACAGATTTTCTGAGCGCTTTGAACATTTCTTTTGAACAGGAGTAAGGTGCATGTGGTGTGATGGAAGTGGGATGAGGCGCAAAATAAAACTCTGTATCCCTGGCCTTATCGATACGGTCTTGCACATGATCTTTCATCAATCCCATAACTTCCACAAAGGTGTGATAAATGATGGGACTATTGGCTTTCACTTGAGCCGAGTATGTAGTATTCGCATGATCGCCCACTGCTTGAATGCCATTAGCATACATGCGCTTGTCTGCTTCAACAATACAGGAAATGATCTCTTGTTCATCCTGCCCTCTTGTTTTCATGACTTCACTTAGGAAACGTGGCAGTCCCTTTCCTCTTTGTATTTTGCCCAGCATATGCGAAAGTTCAATATGGCAGTGAGCATTAACAAACCCTGGAACCAAAACGCCATCGTAGAATTCTTTCTCAACCCCAGCTATCGCTTTATCGTTTTCTTTGTACACGCCCGTAATCGTGCCGTCTTCCGCTAACGCCACTACACCATTCTTTATAGGAGCATCTTTTACGGGTAAAACAATACATGCTGATATATACCTCATTCCTAACGATCTTATTTAAGAAAAATTAACAAACAGCCTGTGGTGACACAAGCTCCCACTAATTTAATAAATTTTACCCAAAGAATAAAAATTTTTAAGTCATACTAAATTATTTTAAACATATGGTGCTGTTTTGTTGGTTGTTATTTTTAATATATCTGATTTGCCTTTTTAATTCGAAGTAGTTATCTTTGCCTCCGTCGAAAGGGGTGCCTTGTTTTCAAACACGAATAAAGGCTGAGATTATACCCATCCCGATATATCGGGAGCACCTGATCCAGATAATGCTGGCGTAGGGAGTGGTTAGTTAAATTAGGAGCTATTGCAAACCCCTTGCAATAGTATGTTTAACTCAAAAAAATCAACAGTAAAACGATGATTAAATTATTCATCAGCACAATTCTCATGTCATTGTCATTCATGGCTATGGGACAACACCGGTTAACCGTAGAAGTGGTTAACGACGAGAATGAACCATTGGAGAAAGCTTCTGTTTCCATTAACAGGAATCGGGGTTTTAGTTTACAAACTGACAACCGTGGACAAGCCCTCTTTGAGGATCTGTCGGATGGCAGGTATCGTGTTCACGTTTCGTTCGTAGGATACGGCACACAGGATACGTTGATCCGCATCGACCATAATCGGGACATTACGATTCGATTGCGACCAACACATATCCGCACGGAAGAAGTTTTGGTGAATGCCACGCGAGCCAAAAGCAATGCCTCTACAACCTTCAAGAATCTGGATAAACAGACTATTGAGCGGTCAAATTTAGGACGAGACATTCCCTACCTCCTCGACCAAACACCTTCGGTCATTGTCGGTTCGGACGCCGGCAACGGAATTGGATATACCAGCATGACCATCCGAGGGTCGGATAATGCACGGATCAATGTGACATTGGACGGTGTACCTTTAAATGATGCAGAAAGTATGGGTTCATTCTTTATAAATCTTCCTGATTTTGCTTCCAGCGTAGACAATATCCAAATACAACGGGGCATCGGAACATCCACCAATGGTGCCGGCGCATTCGGCGCTTCACTCAATATCCAAACGGATGCCCTAAACGAAAAGGCTTATGCCGAGCTTAACAATTCCTACGGTTCTTACCATTCTTGGAAAAACACCCTCAAGGCTGGTACCGGGTTGATCAATGGGTTATATGCGTTCAATGCCCGTTTGTCACGTATCGCTTCCAATGGTTATATCGACAGAGCCACTTCTGATTTGAAATCGTTTTATGTGGATGGAGGCATCTACGGCCAAAAACAAACCTTGAAAGCAACCCTGTTTTCGGGAAAAGAAAAAACCTACCAGGCATGGTATGGAACGCCCGAACCGCTTCTTAAAGGTGATCGGAGTGTATTGACGGATTATGCAACTGCAATGGAAATTTATGACGGGCCGGAATTAGACAGGTTGCTAAAGGCCGATCGAACCTATAATTATTATACGTACGACAATCAAACTGACAACTATACCCAAACACATGCCCGTTTGCACTACAATAATTATGTGACGGATATATTCAACTTCAGCGTAGCTTTGCATTATACCCGTGGTGCGGGTTATTATGAAGAGTATCGGCCAGAAGATGGATTTTCAAAATACGGCATGGAACCGGTTCAAATTGGTGATGAAACTATTGATCATTCGGATTTGATTCGTAGACGTTGGCTGGACAATCATTTTTACGGCGCGACATACGCTTTTAATTATACTCCTACATCACGCTTGAAAATGACGTTTGGCGGTGCATATAACCAATATCGGGGAGACCACTATGGCGAGGTGATATGGGCCCGTTTTGCATCCGACACGGAACTTGGGGATAAATATTATTTCAACGATGCTCAAAAAAATGATTTCAACATCTATGGTAAGCTGGATTACACAATAGACAAATGGCTCTTGAATGCTGATTTGCAGTACCGCAATCTGCACTATATGATAAATGGCGATGACGATAAGATTAAAAATCTGGACGTCCGCGACGATCTCCATTTTTTCAATCCCAAAGTAGGCGTAACCTACTTGATCAACGCCAACAGCAACGCCTATCTTTCCTATGCATTTGCCAATAAAGAACCGGTGCGAAAGGATTATGTGGAGAATCCGTTGAATGAATTCCCCCGACCAGAGAAAATGCAGGATATCGAAGCAGGATATCGCTACAAGGCTTCGACCGTTAACATAGGTGCAAATCTGTACGCCATGCTTTACAAGGACCAACTTATTCCTACGGGAGCCATAAACGATGTAGGAGGTACTATTCGCCAAAATGTTCCAGATAGTTATCGGGCTGGATTGGAGTTGGATTTTGGCTGGCAGATCGCCTCTCAATTGACATGGAACGTTGCCGCGTCATTTAGTCAAAATAAAATCAACGATTTTAAGGAATATGTAACGGTTTACGATGAGGATTGGAACGTGGTGGAATTAAAAGAAATCGTTTATCCAAAGACAACCATTGCTATGTCGGCCTCCACCATTTTGTCCAATCAATTTGCATATCGCCCAATAGACAATCTAGAGTTGAGTCTGCGCACGAAATATGTATCCCGCATGTTTTTGGATAATACGCAAAGCCGTCAAAGAAGCATAGATCCTTTCACTGTGACCGATTTCGGCACACGCTATAGCATTGCGGCATTTGGGTTGAAAAATGTGGATCTGCTGTTGCATATCAACAATATCTTCAATGCCAAATATGAAACAAGCGGGTATACATGGGGATCGATGGATGTAGCCGGAAATCGGAGTTTTTATAATTTTTATGCACCACAGGCGACAACAAATTATATGTTGGGTTTGAACATTAGGTTTTAGAAGAGTAAAGAAGAAAGAACAAAGAAGAAAGAAGCAAGAACAAAGAGTAAAGAAGAAAGAACAAAGACAACTGTT
>JBEBRE010000013.1:0-41799 GCA_040394995.1 Sphingobacterium wenxiniae | reverse complement strand
TAAGGCCTCTCGTTGGCTTTCACGGTATTCCAGATCTTTCTGCAGGCTGGAAACCTTGTTTTGTTGCTGATGAAAACGGATATTTTCTTGGTTGAAGGCGGTCGACTTTTCAGTTAAGACATCTGTGATTTCGGCATATGTGGCTTGTAACTCCGCCAATTGCTTCTGCTGGGTCTCGACTTCTACTTTTAGGATTTGTAGCTCAGGTTCTGCTTTTTGCAATTCGTAGCTGATGACCGTGACTTTGCTCTCAATATCCTGTTTGTGATTTTGACTATTGATGATGAAAGCTTGATATTGCTCTTGTTTGGTTTTTACTGAAATCAGCTCATTGTGCAGACGGTTTAGTACCATGCGCAATTCGTCGATACAATCTTTCTGCGAAGTTAGACGGAGGGAGGCCAATTGACGGGTATCCTCGTCTTCTATCTGTTGCAGATTTTCGATTTTCAGGTTGAGATCCTTGATCTCTTTTGCCAAGTTTTCCAAGTTCTTCGCCCGACCGATTCGCTTTCCTTCAAAAAGCCCGACCGATCCACCGCTCAATCCCATGTGATTTTTGGAAAACTTGCCTTCCGGATGCAAGATGACCGTCTCATCATCAGGAAGGTTTTGCTCCAAACTATCGGAGGTTTCGGGCTTAAGGATGAACACGTATTGCAACAGCTGTTGACAAAGTGATGCATATTTTTTATCCACTTTGACCACATCTAAAGCTGGTATGGTATCCTTTGGTGCTTTGGTTTTTATGCCTTCGTTTTCCATAACGGCATCCAGTACGAAGAAATTTGCCCGTCCGCGTGAGGCATCGCTCAGCAGTTGGATAGCCTGCACGGCTTCTTGTTGGTTATCTACCACATAGTGGTTCATGATGGATTCCAAATAGTTTTCGATGGCTACCCGATATTCTTCTTTGCAGAATAAGATATCCGAAAATAACGGATATGATTTTTTCCAGCCAGCATTCTTGCGTAGGAATTTAATGGACTCGGGAAAACCTTCCAGATTATCCACCAATGATTTGGTGAGGTTGTATTCGTTTTGTTTGGCATCCACTAAGCGCGATTCGAGATGTAGTTGTTGCCGGGTTTCATGCAGACGTTGTTCGATTCCTTGGACTTGCTTTTGCAATTCTTCTTCGGTTTGGATAGCCTCGTCATATTGGGTTTGTTGCAGGGCAACCTGCTCCTCTAAACTCGCTACAGCTTTGTTGAATTCGTTAAGCTCTTCTACTTTGGACGTAGCATCCGTAACGGTACGCAACGACTCCTGTTGCAAGGCTTCTTTTTGGATGTTTAGGACAGCAATGTTTTTTTCCAGCTGATAGATGCTGTTTTGCATTTCGTTGCTTTGTTGGGTAGCAGCATCCGCTTTGGACTTGGCAACAACCTGTTGACGACGTAACTCTTCCACCTCTGTTTTATGGTTTTCAACGTCTAATTGGAAGACATCTAATTTTCCCTGTTCTTCAAAAAGCTCTTCGTGCAATCTTTTGAGGGTATATTGAACATGTTCCAGCTGTTTTTTGTCGTTATTCAATTCTGCCGCCAGTCGCGCCTCTTTGTCTTGCAAGTGGCGCATCTGTTCGTTTTTGATTTTTTTGTCCGACTCGTAAGTCCTGATCTTATTGCTGTATTCGTGTGTGCTTTTTTGCTGTGTTGCCAAGTTTTTCTCTTTGGCAAGGATGTCTTGCCGTAAGGTACGCAACCGGTTCTCCTGAAGCGCTATCTTCTCGTTCGTGGTCCGTATGTTGTCCTGTTGTACCTTTTCTTGTGTGGCGATATGCTCCAAATCGGCACTGAAACTTTCTAAGCGGTAATAAGCCAAGCCGATGCTGGCTTCTTTGTATTCGTTTTTCAGTTGGAAGTATTTGTCGGCTTTTTTGGCTTGTGCTTCCAGCTGTTTCAGATTTTTGGTGATTTCGTACAGAATGTCGTCCACTCGTGATAGATCGGCTTCCGTGTCTTTCAGCCGTGCAAGTGTCTGTTTCTTGCGGACTTTGTACTTGGATATGCCGGAGGCTTCTTCAAAGAGATTGCGCCGGGAGTTGTCTTTGTTGTTGATGATTTCGTCGATCATCTTCAACTCGATGATGGCATAAGAATCGGCGCCCAATCCGGTGTCGAGGAAAAGGTCGGTGATATCTTTCAAGCGACATTTGATATCGTTCAGTCGGTATTCGCTTTCGCCGTTGCGGTACAGCTTGCGCGTAATGGTCACGGTAGAAAATTCAGTGGGTAACAACTTATTGTTGTTCTCGAACGTTAGCGACACTTCGGCCAGATTGGCTGGCTTGCGGTTGGCGGTTCCGTTGAAAATAATGTTTTCCATCTTTTCAGAACGCAACATTCTGGTGCTTTGTTCGCCCATAACCCACCGGATGGCATCTACTACGTTTGATTTTCCACAACCGTTAGGGCCGACAATGGCCGTTACCCCCTCGTTGAAGTTTATCGTAATTTTATCACCGAAACTCTTAAAACCCTTTATTTCCAGCTTTGTTAATCGCATATCTATGCCTTATCTCATCAAAAAATCGAAGGACGAAAATACAGATTTTTACCTATAAATGAAAAACATCTTTTGCAAGGAGAGGGGGAATTATATATTCAATCGTTTAAGTCTGGCTATCCGAAAAAGGAAAATAGTGTCTATTAATTTACGTACCTTTGCTTCAGGGAATTATAATGATTTTTGCATGTTTCGCCACAAGGGAAAAAGAAGGACATATGCACATAATTTAAGATTGGCATCTATGCTCTCATTTGTGGCAGGTATGGTGAATGTCACGGGGGTCATGTTGCTTAAAGTATTGACCACGAACGTCACGGGGCATTTTGCTTACTTTGCAGAGGAGATCGTGGTGCGTGACTACGCATTTTCTGTTGTTTTCCTCCTGTATATTGTTTCTTTTCTATTGGGTGCGTTTTTTTCGAGTTTATTTATTGAAATGTCCTCCCGGAAAAAAATGATCAGCGCATATGTTTTGCCCATTTCGCTGGAAGTCATGTTATTGCTGTTCGTTGCGTTATTTGGTGCTTCGACTACACATGTTCACCTATTGGCCTTTGCACTCCTGTTTGCAATGGGGCTACAGAATGCGCTAGTCACGAGGGTATCCAATTCTGTGGTACGTACAACGCACCTTACCGGATTGTTTACCGATTTAGGTATAGAGTTATCACAATTGATTTTTCACAAAAGCAACAAGTTGAACTTTGATAAGTTAAGGCAGGGTATATTTTTGAAATTGGCAATTATACTTTGCTTTTTCATAGGGTCCTTAACGGGTGGTTTTTTGGTGTTTGAACTTCATTTTAAAACACTTTTAATAGCCGTTATATGCTTAATGGTCGCCATGTATTACGATTATTTTAAGCTTCGTTATGTATATCTGAAACGAAAATGGGCAAACCACTGAGGTATAGGGCTTATGCGTGCCCCCGTTGGCGTAAGTCTTAGTGCGTGGGGCCATGGCTTTGGCCGACTTGTGCCTGCATCGGCGCAAGCGACGCTCCACTTAACACTTGCACGAGCTAGGGTTTGGCTAAATTGAAAAGAGTTGCCTGAAAAAGGCAACTCTTTTATCCAACGGATACGACAACTGATATTAATGGGAGATAATACCGATGTATAGTGGCCGTTGAGCGTGATCTTTTGCTCCAATGAGCATTAAGGTATAATAGCGCCCTTTTTGGAAGTTGTAATTTTCTCTCTTGACCAATTCATTGCCATCTTTGTCTTTGGCTACGATTGTGAAGATTCCATTTTCTTTTGCAATGAATGCCTGATTACTCACTGCTGAAGAGCCTGTTTCTACAGGGCGGTTGACAAAAGAAGCTGTGTTTTCATCGCCTATAAAAATAGATGCCTCGGAAACACCGTTTGCTAAATTAAAGAAACGAAAACCTGCTTTTTCGCCTAGATTATCAATGCTTTCATCCTGCACCAAGGCAAATTTGGGTGTGCTGATGGTCCCATAGACAAACGTAGAATACGCCGTACTGTCTTTAACCACGATGGTGGAATCCACTAATCGACGAGACTGATTCACGGCATATACACCTAAATTTCGGTCACCCTCGTAGAGCATGGCTACGGTATAGCTTCTGAAAGCAAGTGGAGAACGGTAATCATTGAGCAATCGCCCATCGATTTGGTAGAATAACCCGCTGTCATCAGCGAATGCGTTGACAAAAGTCATGAATCCGGCTGGACGAGATATATAATCATCATCTTTTAAACAACTGCTTAAACTGAATACCCCAATAATAAAACACCATAATAATTTTAAGGAAAACCTCTTCATGATACTATTTTTCATTTTTGAAACTAATACGAGGGTTGTTGGCGAAGTGCTACAGATGTTTTAAAAAATATGGAGAATTGTAGGAATAACCCTTGCAATTTTTACCAAAGCAACCGTAGGGTGGCTTTGAATGTTTGGCTGTTGCTATTGCACATAAGTGTATGTCTGTCCGGGAACAGGTGCAACAGCCGTTGCTTGTAGTGATCCATGGTGCGCGTTTGCTCCTGCGAATGGATGTAGTGATTGACACGATTGCTGATTTCCAAGGAAAGAGCCTGTTCAAAGGCAAAAACTTTGACTTTAATTGGATATTTTTCCATGGAATTATAGCCTTGTTGTATGGCATTTGTTATCAGTGGAAACAGCAGGAGGGCCGGAAGTTGTTTTTGTACGTCTATCTTGGTCTCCATGCGTATGAAAAGCTGTTCACCCCAAACCAACTGATATAGCCGAATATATTCTTGTAATAAGTCGACTTCTGTTGTTATAGAAAGTTGCTGGTCTCTTTCAATGATCAGCATTCTTTGCATAAAATTAAAATAATCCGTTTTTACGGTTGCATTATTCGACAGTGCAAATGTTTTTTGTGCCAAGTAGGTGTCCGAACGGCTCTCATGAAAAGACAATGCTGCCTCCAATGCAATTTTAGCCATGTCGACTTCAATTTTTGACCCAAATATTTTGTCTAAAAAAGCAACCATACCGTTATTCTAAACCACTCACGCCTCCTGAGACGACTAATTTCATGGCGTCAGTGGCACTTATGTTCAATTTTTGCACATGGGCTGATTTTACCACGACGACCTGCCCCGCAAAAGAATAAGAGTATGGAAAATATACAATAACCTCATCCTCCAAACCGATTTTGCGTAAGTTGTGTTGCGTCAGGAAGCCGATTTTTTTCAGCCCGGTTTCATTTACCAATACCAGTACAGGCTCATTGAATTTTTTTGCATCGCCCACGAAGGCTTCCGTAAAATCCTTGATAGAAGAATAGAGTGTGTTGAACAAAGGAATCCGATTGATGGTGCGATTTAACCAGGCACGTATGGGGGCTGTAACCAAGTTAGTGAAAACTATTCCGACCAAAATCAATATAATCAACACCGTCAAGATACCAATGCCCGGCACATAGAGCGGTTTGCCGTGTTCGTCCTCCAAAAAGAGCGAAGTGAGGTTTAGGGCATTGTCTAAGGATGCCACGATCCATACAATGAGAAATATGGCTCCAGCCACTGGCACAACAACCAATGTTCCTTTTATGAGGTAATACAGCAATTTTTGAAAAACGGTCTTTATCATTTCTAACACTTAAAATTATTCGTAAAAATACACTCTTTTTACACGGGATGAAATATTAACGAGCAATTCGTATGGGATGGTACCTATGGAGGCGGCAGCTTCGGCCAGATCCGGAAAGACAATGACTTCGTCCTCTTCATTTGCCGGGATATCTGTCACGTCCAACATACACATGTCCATACATATGTTGCCGATAGTCGGCGCCAAATGTCCATTGACGAGCATTTTACCAACACCGTTGCCAAAGCGACGGCTATAGCCATCCGCATAGCCTATTTTCACTGTGGCAACCTTTCCATCTCGGTGCAGTATCCCTTGACGGTCATAACCCACCGTTTCTCCGGCTTTCAACTTTTTGATTTGTGTAATGGTGGTTTTCAATTGATTGACAGGTTCCAGTGGCAAGTCCATATGCGCGCTATCCACGCCGTAAAGGCCGATGCCCAATCGCACCATGTCTTGGAATGCCGATGGCCAACGTGCAATGCCGGAAGTATTGGCGATATGCTTCATAAAAGAGTAACCCAATTCCTGTTCCAATGAAATGGCTAACGCGCTGAACAGCGCAAGCTGCTGTGCTGTGAAATCATCATATTGTGCATCGCCTGAAGCCACCAAATGGGAGAATACGGATTGTATACGAATAGTGTCAGTTGCCAAAAGAAATGTGGTCAGAGTGGACATCTCGTCCGGGAGAAACCCCAATCGGTGCATGCCGGTGTCGATCTTGATGTGGACAGGATACCTCTTGCAGTTCTTTGACTGAAGAAATGCCGTAAAAGCATGCAGTATGCGAAAGCTGTACAGCTCAGGCTCTAAATCATAGATGACAATGTGCTCAAAAACCTGTTCATCAGGACTGAGTACCATGATGGGCAAATCGATTCCGTGTTGCCGCAATTCCACACCTTCATCTGCAAAAGCAACCGCCAAATAGTCCACTTTGTTGAACTGCAAGAGGTTAGCAACTTCAAAACTGCCACTGCCATAGGAAAAAGCCTTGACCATGGCCATCATCTTAACATGTGGCGGTAGAAGCGCTCGGTAGTATTGTAGGTTGTGTTGCATAGCACTCAGATTGATTTCAAGCACGGTCTCATGTGTTTTGGCTGCCAATTGCCGGCTGACATCTTCCAAATGGAAGGCACGACTGCCTTTAATAAGGATAGATTCGTTGTTAAAATCAAGCTCAGGTAAATGTTGCATGAGGGTTGATGTATCGGAAAACCACATAGTGGTACAATCCAATGCCTTGTGCAACTCATGCAATCGCCCGCCGACCAACACCATTCGGTCTAACGGTTGGTTTCGGAGCAGGTCCAGCAGTTTTAACCGTAGACGCTCTTCTAGACCTTCCATTTCTGAAAGAATAAGCGATTTTTTGGTATGTTGCTTTTGTTGATGTAGAAAATCGAGCGCAATCTGTAGAGATGCCAAATCGTTAGAGTAGGTGTCATCTATAATGGAACAGTTTTTCCGTCCTTTTTTGAGTTGCAAGCGCATTTCCACGGGACGCAGTTGCGCCAATTTGGGGGCGATGGCTGTCAGGGAATAACCTAAAAACAGGAGCGTGGCCAAACAAATCAACGCATTTTCAATAGAGGCTTTATCCTGAAACGGAAGGGTAAATGTAACGATTTCTCCCCTGTAGCCTATCTGTATGGTGGTCTGCTGGTCCTCCGCTTTTCCGCTTTTTAAAATCCGAACCTCGTCTTCTTGTTTTTCGCCGAGGCTGAACAGTACTGTTTTAGATAAAAAATAGCTTTCTAGATTGTATTTAGAGAGTAAGATAACTGCCCGGCTCGCTTTGAAGAGCTTGGCCTTTTCCCGGATTTTGTCTTCCTTGCTGTCAAATCCTACAGCATGCGCTAATCCAATGTTGGTAAAGATACCTATCTCTGGCTGAATCATCGACTCCAGCATATCCATTTCGTTGGGCAAGCTGATACCGGCCTCAATGATGGCACAATCATAATCGTTAGATAGATTCCACAGGGCCAAGGCTACACCAATCTGCGAATTGTAGCTTTTGGGGCTTTGATAGACTTTTTTGTCGCTTTGTAAAAGTTGTGTCAACCACTCTTTGACAACCGTTTTTCCATTGCTTCCTGTAATGCCGATGATGGGTTTGGTAAATTGATTTCGATGGTATGTTGCCAGTTGTTGCAAAGCTGCCAAAACATCGTCTACCCAAAGAAAATTGGCTCCCGGATAGCTTTGCCATTCCAAATCGGGGTGGGAAACGACAAAATTGCGAATGCCCTTTTGATAGGCATCAGCAATAAAGTGATGTCCGTCCCGGATATTCCGAAGTGCAAAAAACAGACTGTGAGATGCATCGGTTATTTTACGGCTATCATATGCCAATTGACGCACAATGAAGTGTTCATCCTGCCACTCTACCCTTATCGGGCGTATTATCTCGCCAATAGCCAAAATACTGTACATGCCTATAAATTATGCCAACGAATTTCATCATTTTTTCATTAAATCTATCATTTTTTGAACATTTGTATCATGGAAGACGGAAAAATAGAAGATAGGAAACTGACACCTCATCAGGCCCGTTTGAAGGCCGAAAGCTATTGTGCTTACCAAGAGCGTTCACAACAAGAAGTACGCAATAAGCTGTATGATTGGGGATTGTTTGGTGAAGATGTGGAAGATATTATTGCACAATTGATTGCAGACAATTTTCTGAACGAAGAAAGATTTGCCAAAGCATTTGTTTCCGGAAGATTTAAGTTGAAGGGCTGGGGGAAAATCAAGATCAAGCAACACCTCAAAGCCAAAAAAATATCCGAACCATTGATTCGTATCGCTCTCCGTGAAATTGACGATCATGATTATGAACAGAAACTTAACCACCTCCTCCATCAAAAAGTAAACAAACCGATTTCAGACCTGACGTTGCCGGAGAAGGCTAAGCTTGTCCGTTATTTGCAGTCAAAAGGATTTGAAAACGAACTTATTTTCGAAAAAATCAGTAATGGGTGATTTCCTTTTCTATCCGCAATTGTGATGGGACAAAGTGTCCGGCCGGCTTGAGACCAAAAACGTTATGTAAATTAATTTTCCATTTTTAGAGCCTGTTTAAAAATGGAAGTACAATCCTGCATGTCTATCCTTCGACTAAGCCTGCACTGAGCTTGATGAAGTCCTCAGGATACTTCCGTTTTTTGTCACGCGGAGTCGAGGCGCGATAAAAAAACATAAACATAAAATTTAACAGGCTCCTATTTTAACGTGAACTCGGGATAAGCATTCGTTTGACGGGATATGTCACCCAAAGGATGGGGCTCATGGTGTAATTGCATACCTTAAACGATAATCATCAAACCACTACCATCGCCTGTGGCGAGGCACGGCGTGGTTATTTCTAAGTCCGTAGGACTGAAATGATGATAGAAAGATTTGCATTTTCAAAAAAAGCCGCGTAGCGGTGACATGAGTTGTTATCTCAAACTCACGTTATTTTAAGAAAAGAAAAAATTGAATTTTATGTGCTTACTTTGGGTAGGAGTGGTATTGCAAACAAAACTAAAATTGGCTAAGTTTGCAACCGAGGAGTAACATTAATCAACCTGCATGGGTAAACATTGGATTACATATCTCTTTTTCATCTTGGGCATGCTCATCATTACTCCGGTATGCTATCTTATTTGTGCTGACACAAATACAGTAACCGTAGAAATGTCGGATAACCAGGCAAATGATGGAGAAGAACAAGAAGTAAAGCGGTTGCTTGATGATGATATCCATATGGAGCTCCTTTCCCTAAATCTTCCTCAGCTCATTGCCGATATGTCGAATGATCAGGACCTTTTTGAAAAACTGCCTTACATCAGTTTGGCTTTGCATTATCCGCCTCCGAATCAAGCGTAATTTTTTCCTTTCACGCTATTACATGAACTGTTTTTCCAGTGCTGGTTCTTGATCTGCCTACGGAAAACCTTTTATGATCATATTTTTTAAACGACATACTTAACGAATAAAAATGAAAACAAATTTCACCAAGGGCACATTTGCCTTATTGCTGACGTGTGGACTTTTGAATGTAACCCATGCCCAACAAGTGAGCGAAGAAGAATTGAAAATTAATGTGGCAAAAATTTCCAATTCCACAGAACAGCTGAAAAGTCTTGAACCTGTGGTTTATGATTATGACACCAATAAGTTTAAAAAACTTGAACTTCCTTCGGGTAAGCAATATGGGTTTTTGGCCAGTAATATGAAAGAGGTCTTCCCCAACATGGTACAAGCCTCATCTAAGGTGTATCCTTCGGGTAAAAACGCATCTAAGGTCGCTCGATATAATGAAGTCGATACAGAAAGCCTGATTCCGGTGTTGGTAGCGGCTATAAAAGAGCAACAAGAACAGATCGAAGCGCTTAAAAAGGAAGTAGAGCAATTGAAATCAAAAGCAGAATAGTTGTTTTTTCGACAGCATTAGAGATTTTTGCTTGATTGCGTAAAAATGGGATAGGGAAGGACGCGGCTGTTCTTTCCCTATGCCCATGTTTTTTACAAAGTAGCCGATCTGTTTAGATTTGTTTTCGTAAATGACTCCTTTCTTTTCTTTCAGAAAAACTCATCTCTTAAAAAGCATAAACCAAAGCTATGGATACTTGCGAGGCCTGTTTGCTTGGTGTCACCCCGTCTTTTTTCAAGAAAGCAGATTGGCTGTTGTTGTCCAGGCGCAGTTCGGGAATGACCGATAGTCCTCCGTGTGTAAAGCGTGCCGTGAGCGTGGCCGAGGTATAGCTCGGGTTTTCGATTCCTTCTACGTCTTTTTCCTTAAAATATTCCCCGCGCAACCCTACACCGACATTCTCGGTGATGTTGTATTTCGGATAGAGTGCGACCCCGCTATATCCGCCTTCTGAAGAAAAGGTGTAGTCCGCCGCGTTCAATGCCAACGATACTTTTTCCGAAAAGTCGTAACTAGCCACCAAATCCACCAATGTCCCTGAGCTATACTCTTCCTTTCCGCCTGCTGACGTTCCGGTCAAAAAGTTGACATAAGCGCTTAGTCCTTCTACCGGGGCAAGGGCGAGTTGCGCACCAAAATGAGATACGCCATTCAGATCCTGATAGACGTTCCAGTCGTTAAATAATCCGGCCATCAACGAAACTTTGTCCGAGAAGGCATAGGTGGCCTTTATCCCTGCATTTTGGAAAGGGCCGGCCCCAAAGAGGTACGAAGTGGAATAATGGAAATTGGGTACGGGTGAGATCACCTCGTATCCGACAAAAGTTCCCATATACCCGGCAGTCATATTGAATTGGTCCGTGAAATCATACGAGGCATAGAGATTTTGAATGTGGAACGAATTGGTGGCATCGTTGTTATCTCCAGTAGGTATCGTCAGGTACTGCCCCCTTGGCCCAAAAGAAACTTCACCAACAAAAGTTGCTTTACCAGTAGATTTTTTCAGTCCCAAAGCCAGCATGCCCAGCGAGATCGAATTGTGGTCGTTTGCAAAATAAGTCCCGATGTTCTCTTGTTTTGCAAAGTCATATTTCCAGTAAGCGTCTGCATAACCGGTGATTTCCAAAGGGGAGGACCCATTTGAAGTTTCCTGACCTATGGTGTAAGACCAGGCGATGACAATAGCAAGTGTAAATAAAAATTTTCTCATAATGGAGTTTGATTAAATTGTTAAATAATAGATGATATTTAGTGAATTAAAACAACTTAAATCCAAATAAACTCTGGGAAAACAAAGAAAAATAGTTAAAACAATCATTTTTTATTTATAAAACTCTTGTTTTTGAAGATAAATGTGTGAAAAAACAGAATTTTATTTTAATTTTTTAATTGTTTTTCCAAAGTAATGTAAATAAATTGATTATTTAAAATATTTTTTAATATAAATATTAAAAATTACAAAAATTTTTTATTTAAAATATGTATTATTTTGTTGTTTTGTGTGGTTTTTATGAAGAATATAAATAAATTTTTAAATTTTATTATGCACATATTAAATATATTATGATATTTGCAATGAAAAGATAAATGTTGTGATAAAATAAAAAAGAAAACAAAGAAAAATTATGAATTAAATAGTGTTTAAAAACCTAAACAAATTAAAATGAAAAAAATAATTCCCTTTGGAGCCTTAACACTCGCGGCAATTTTGGCTTTGATTGCTCCGTCTACTGAAGTGACGACTGTCGCAGAAAGTACTATTGACACGGGTGACACGGCATGGTTGCTTATGTCGGCAGCACTTGTACTATTAATGACCCCTGGATTGGCCTTCTTCTACGGAGGTATGGTTAGAAAGAAGAATGTTATCTCAACGATGTTGCAGAGTTTTGTGTGCATGGGTCTGATTACCATTATTTGGGTAGTTTTTGGGTTTAGTCTTGCTTTTGGAGAAGATATAGGGGGTATTATCGGGAATCCGTCGACCTTCTATATGATGAAAGGTATGCTGGGCAATGATGTATGGCCGGCTTTGCCCACTGTACCTATTGCGTTATTTGCCATGTTCCAGCTGAAGTTTGCTGTTATTACCCCGGCACTGATTACCGGGGCATTTGCGGAGCGGATTAAATTCAATTCCTATTTGATCTTTATTACGCTTTTTGTCATCGTTATCTATGCTCCTCTGGCTCATGCTACGTGGCATCCTGATGGATTGTTGGCCCAAATGGGTGTGTTGGATTTTGCCGGAGGTACAGTCGTGCATATGTCTGCCGGATGGGCTGCCTTGGCATCAGCACTCTACTTGGGGAAAAGAAAGGAGCAGGAACATACACCTTCCCGCATCAGCTATGTGATCCTGGGAACTGGCTTACTCTGGTTTGGATGGTTCGGTTTTAATGCAGGATCGGCAGGAGGAGCGAGTCCACTAGCAGCTTCAGCTTTCGCAACAACAACGACAGCTTCGGCAGCCGCAGCCATGGCATGGATATTTTTTGATATTTTGAAAGGAAAGAAACCTTCGGCTATTGGAGCGTGTATAGGCGCTGTGGTCGGATTAGTCGCCATTACACCGGCTGCGGGATTCGTGACGATTCCCCATTCACTTATCATTGGTGTTGTAGCCTCTGTTGTCAGCAATCTTGTCGTTATTTGGCGTACGAAAAAAGGGATTGATGATACATTGGATGTTTTCCCTTGCCATGGTGTAGGCGGTATGGTTGGCATGTTGTTGACGGCAGTTTTTGCCCATAGTTCGGTGAATGAGGCGGTTACTACCAACGGTCTTTTCTTTGGTGAAACCGGACTTTTCACTGCTCACTTAATAGCGCTTGTTGGCGCTTCTGCTTTCGCTTTCTTTGGTGCGTTGCTTTTACTAAAAATCACCGATTTATTAGCTCCTCTACGTGTAAACGAAGAAGCAGAGCTTGTAGGTTTGGATAGGAGCCAACACGACGAAGAACTGTAAATGCTTGGTAAACGTACCGTTCGGGGAAAAGAATCACAAGATGTTTTCCTCGAATGGTACGTCAATTTCATCCAGTTTTTGTAAAATACAAGAAAGTGGTTTCCATTGTAAGGAGACCGATCTTTAAGCCGGCGTAACGTGTTATGGACCGTATGTCATTTTAGCATTTTGGCACGACTATTGATACTATATTCGTATTCATAATTTAGGTTTATAATTGGTTAGTTTGATAAGACTTAAGCCTCCCCGGCTTAAGTCTTATTTTTTTGCGTTATGGAAGTCGCCAAATTCATTCCGTTAATTTTCTTGTTCGCCTAGTCGTAAATCCGTAGCTTTAACAGGATTAAATACAGCAGTGTTTGATAATATGAAAAAATTGGTTGTTTTTACGGGAGCAGGCATATCTGTCGAGAGTGGCCTGCAAACCTTCCGTGGCGAAGGGGGACTGTGGGAAGGTTATAACATTGAAGAAGTAGCCACTCCGCAAGGGTGGAAGGCCGACCCAAAACGAGTTTTAGCGTTTTATAACATGAGGCGAAAACAATGCATAGCAGCAGAACCGAATATAGCGCATAGGATTTTGGTGGATTTGGAGCAATTTTTTGATGTGCATGTTATTACACAGAATATCGATGATTTGCACGAGCGGGCCGGAAGCCATAAAGTATTACATTTGCATGGTGAAATCCGTAAAGCGCAATCATCGTTAAATCCCCGCTTTGTGTATGGGATGCATACGGACGTGATCGAGATAGGCGATATCTGTGAGCTGGGGTCTCAACTGAGACCACACGTTGTTTGGTTTGGAGAGGCCGTTCCCAATTTGGAACATGCGGTAGCGATTACGCGTGAGGCGGATACCTTCGTGGTTATCGGTACTTCTTTGCAGGTATATCCTGCTGCCAATCTATTGTATGAAACAAAAGTCGGTTGCGAAGTGTATTTGGTCGACCCAAATGCGGCGACGTTGGATTTGCCAGTGAACGTGCATACTATAGCGGCCAAAGCGACCGAAGGCGTGCAACAATTGAAAGAACTGTTGACGGCATAAAAATGTGCTATTCGTATCGTTTGTATGCGTTAATAAACGACTGTCGCATGTGGGTGAAATGTGTGACCACTTCTTGAATGAAGGTCTCGTCAATGAGTTCAAATACCCCATTCACGCCACCGATTACATCGGCTTCTGCTATTTTATACGATTGCTCCAAAGCGCCTTGTTCAAATTTAATGATGAATTTCTGATTCATGGCAAAAATGGAGATTTTGCAATCAGGGTGAGGCAATTCGGCTATTGTGCGCATGATGGAAATTTTAAAAATAAAAATCAAAAAAGAGACTGTCACCAAAGATAGCATAATTTGCTATTGACGACAGTCTCTCCTGGAGTTTTGTATACATTAAACCAGTCCTTGGGCCTTCATGGCAGTGGCTACTTTTATAAACCCACCGATATTGGCTCCTTTTAGGTAATTGATGTGACCATCTTCTTCCTTGCCATATTTCACACAAACCTTATGTATATTTTCCATGATAGCTTTTAAACGGCCATCGACTTTTTCTGCAGCCCATTGTTGTCCGATCCAGTTCTGGGACATCTCTAATCCGGAAACAGCTACGCCACCGGCATTGGCCGCCTTGCCTGGTGCAAAATGAACCTTGGCCTTGTGGAATACTTTAATGGCTTCGGCTGTGCAGGGCATGTTTGCTCCTTCACCGATATATTGACAACCATTTTTTACCAATAATTTTGCGTCTTCTTCGTGTAGCTCATTTTGTGTGGCGCATGGAAGGGCTATGTCACATTTGAAGTGCCAAGGCTTCTTGTCGGTATGGAAAGATGCGGTTTTATATTTTTTAGGATATTTTTCCAAGTCACGCCCCAACGATGAAATAAACACCAGCTTTTCAGGTGTAAAGCCATCCGGATCATAGATTGTTCCTTTGCTATTGGACAAGGTAACCACTTTTGCACCGAGGTGTATGGCTTTTTCCGTTGCATAATAGGCAACATTTCCAGCACCTGAGACGACAATCGTTTTTCCCGCAATCTCTTCGTCCATATCTTCCAGAATGCACTGTATAAAGTACAGTAGGCCATACCCCGTGGCTTCAGGTCTGATAAACGAACCACCCCAGTTTTTTCCTTTACCAGTCAATACGCCTGTAAAGTTGTTTTGTAATTTCTTGTATTGGCCAAACAGGTAACCGATTTCACGCTCGCCTACACCAATATCTCCAGCGGGGACATCTGTTTCAGCACCGATATGCCTATATAATTCGCTCATAAAACTTTGGCAAAAACGCATGATCTCCATATTGGATTTTCCTTTAGGATCAAAATCTGATCCTCCTTTTCCGCCACCTAATGGGATTCCTGTTAAGCTGTTTTTGAACACTTGCTCAAATGCCAAAAACTTTAGAATACTGAGGTTCACAGTGGGAGAGAAGCGAAGTCCGCCTTTATAGGGACCAATAGCGCTGTTCATCTGCACCCGATAGCCACGATTGACCTGTACCTGATTATTGTCATCCAGCCACGTTACGCGAAAAGTGATGATGCGTTCGGGTTCGACGATGCGTTCCAAAATCTTCAGCTCTCTCCAAGTGGGATGCCTTTCGTTGATGTACGGAATTAAATCTTCCGTTACTTCTGCGACCGCTTGTAAAAATTCTGGTTCATTGGGATTCCTATCCTCCACATATTTGATGAAGTTCTTAAAGTTTAGAGACATTTTTGGAAAAAATTATATGTTCTGTTTTTGAGGGAGTGAATTTATCAAAAAAAATGATATTTTAATAATAATATGGCAATAAAGTGTAAATATTTTTATGCCACATATGCCGTGTTCTTTTGTTTTTCTTATTTTCTGTAGTTTCGGTATATTGTTTGCTAAGGAATGCTTGAATGTTTTATTTGAATATTGACTATTTACACGACAATGAAGACCATGAAGAAATCCATCACATTTATTTTAGCCTTAGGAATGGTATCCTTTAGTGCATGCAATTCCACAAAACAGACAGAAAATGAAGATACGCAGGATAGCGTTGTAAGTGTTGAGGAAGAAGTTGTTCATTCATCTGATTCTCTTTCTGTTGAAGCTTTCGATATTGAAAGTATTCCTGTTTCCAACAAGGATATTGGAGCTTTTCCTTTTTTTACGGCACCTGAGGGTGCAGCGTATATCAACAAGGCAAAGCCTATTGATTTTGACTTTATGGTGTTTGTGGCACCAAATAGCATCTATGAAGTTGAGGGAAAAACATTTAGGGCACATGTTCATCCAGATAGGAAAAGCGGTAAAGAAATTAGCGGGCGTTATCTCATCAAAAGCTATGAAGATGCTATTGTTAAGGCTGGTGGTGTAAAAGTGTTTGAAGGGAAATTAAGTGGGGAACGATTAAAGCAATACGAAGACCTTTGTACGTATGCAGGAAGCAATGGCAGCATTGATGTTTGGAACAATCCCATTGCTACATATGTCATTCGCCGTCCCGATGGTAACATCTATATCGCGCTCGATAAAGGTAGGACCAACACTACTTCTATCCAGATTGTTCAGGAACAAGCTTTTGAACAGACTATCCAGAAAGTTGTTGCAGATAACATCGTGAGAGATTTAGCTGAAAAAGGCAAATCTATTTTATATATCAATTTTGATGTGGACAAAGCAACTTTAAAGCCTGATGGGAAAGAGGCTGTGAATGAAATAGCGAAGGTATTGCAGCAAGATCAGGCTTTGAAATTAAGTGTTGAAGGACATACGGACAACACAGGAAATGCAGACCATAACAAGAAGTTGTCCGAAGATCGGGCGAATGCTGTTGTAGAGTCGTTAACGGGGTCAGGAATCGACAAGTCGCGGTTGAAGTCGGTTGGCTATGGTGCGGAAAAACCCTTGGTTGCGAACGATACAGAAGAAGGGAAAGCCAAGAACAGGAGAGTGGAATTAGTGAAAATGTAAGAAACTTTTTCCTGTGTTCGTCCAAGTATGAACACAGGAAAAACTGTTGCTATGTACGGCCTACACGGACTTTTCTGCCTTTGATTTTTTGATTATTGGCTTGTTTGATAATATCGGCGGCTACTGATCGATTCACAGCAACATAGGCCTCCTTGTCTTTTACTTCGATGATGCCAATATCTTCCTTGGCAATCCCGTTGAGATGAAGCAGAAAACCAGCAATATCGATTTTGTTGATTTTGTCTTTTTTGCCACCGGTAATATATAACGTCGCAAAAGGAGAGTTAGGTGGAAGAGGATACTCTTCATCTAATATTTCTGTGGCCGTGTCTGAGGGAATATAAGGATAATCCTCTTCTGGTTTCAGTATGATGAATACTTCGCCCTCGGCTTGCATACGGGCCGTGCGCCCATTGCGGTGTGTGAAAGCGTCTTCTTTGTAAGGAAGCTGATAATGGATGATGACATCCACTGCTGGGATATCGAGGCCCCGAGCGGCCAAATCTGTTGTCAAGAGAATACGGTTGGAATCGTTCCTGAATTTCAACAACGCCAATTCCCGATCGGTTTGTTCCAAGCCACCATGGAAAACATCGTGGATAACTTCCCTGTCTTCCAATAGTTCGCTGATATGGTCTACGGCCTCTCGGTGATTGCAAAAAATAAGGGTCTTTTTGATCCCGTTCTTGCAAAGGAGCTTAAACAAAGCCTTGAGCTTATGCTGGGCCGGAGCGATGACTTTTTTAATGGTGATTTTGGGCGCAGTATTTTCGTCGTTCAGATAATTTACCATTGTATAATGGCTAATACCGGTAAACGCTGGAATTTCTGACATGGTGGTGGCCGACGTGAGGATTCGATTGCCCAATTTTGGCAACCGTTCAATGATGTACGACATTTGTTCCTGAAAGCCGAATTCCAAAGATTTGTCAAATTCGTCCAATACCAAGGTGTGGATGTTGAACGGATCGAAATGTCCACGTTCCAAATGGTACATGATGCGTCCAGGTGTACCGATTAGTATGGCTGGTGCATCTTTTAGTTTGTTTCTTTCTGTTTTGGTGTCGTTCCCACCGTAACAACAGGTGATTTTGTATCCTATAAATACTTTTTTGACGACCTGTTCAATCTGTAAGGCCAGTTCCCGTGTAGGAACCAATATCAATGTTTGCACGCCACTTTTATCTTTCTCGATTCTCTTTAAGAGCATGAGATTGAATGCTAGTGTCTTTCCGGACCCGGTAGGAGAGTGGAGGATAAAATCTGTGGATGGTTTGTACTTTTCCAGAACCTCTTTTTGCATTTCATTGAGGTCGGAAATTTGCATTCTTTGCAAAACTTGTTCTAGTGGCATAATACAAAAGTACACAAAAATATACGATGTCGACGAAGTATCTCCACCTAAGGGTTCTAGGCAACTTAATAACAACATATGAACAGCATGCTATCTTCTAAAGTTTAATAGAGAGTTTAAAGAGGTAGAGCCCTATTAATTCTTTCTTACAACCCTATAACAGGGGACTATACATCTTATTAAAACATAAGTTTTTTATACATTGATCTGAACGTGATAGGTAGAGATGTGAACGATATTTTTAAAGAGTCGTTAAAAAATGTTAATGACGCTTAACCCGGTTTTTTTGGCACATAAGTTGAGTAGTTTGTAGTATTCATAATTCAGGTTAATAATTGGTTAGTTAGCGTAAGGCTCCAATCTCCCCGGTTGGAGCCTTATTTGTGTATTTGAAAGAGCTAGTGTTAAACCCTTCTTCGACGAGAAGCAAATGACAGTCTTTTTTAGATAATTTTTATTTGCTTAACCGTATATCAAATGCTCTAGTAATTGTTGTAACTGTACAGTCACTGGCCCGGGAGAAGTGCCGTATACCGTATCGTCAATAACCAAAACAGGTGTGATGTTTTTCGTTGTACTGGTGATAAATGCTTCTGTGGCATCTTGCATGTCCGTTCTCGTAACCTTTCGGGTTTCTACTTCAAAATGACCTTTTGCTAAACTGAGGATCTTTTTTCGGACAATGCCTTCTAAGACATCTTCGCCAGGGGTAATCAGTTTTCCGGTCTTGGTCACCCAAAAAATATTTGCGCGTGGACATTCGGAAAGAATGTCATGTTGCATATAAACAACGTCGTCTGCACCTGTGGCCTTGGCTTTTTTCATCGCTTGTATGCCCATCACATAGTCAATGGATTTGACGGATGAAAAGGGGCGATGATAGGGATAGGTAATCAGTTTTATCCCATGTTTCTCTTGATCGCTATTCCGATGCAAGAGTGTTTGGGTAATGACGAGGTTGGGGGTAGCAATGCTATAGCCATCTTTGCTATACCCTCCCGTAAGTAGGAGTTTGATGCCGGACTCGGGGATATTGTTGGCATCCATTAGTTGCAAAATCAGTTTCTTTAGCTCTTCCCGTGAATATTGTACAGGTAAGTCCATTAATTCGGCGGAGCGGAAAAAGCGATCCAAATTATCTTCCCAAAAGATGGGGCGGTTTTCAACGGTTTTAAAATAATCGAAAATCCCGTATCCGCGGACAATGGATAGGTCATCGATACCCAGGCTGGCGTCTTTTGCAGGAATGAGCTCGCCATTAATGATAACTTTTATCGGTTGCATAATGCGTTTGAAAATATGAATAAGAAATTAATTGGTTGATGAACGCAGAGCGTTATATTTTTGCAGCATAGGAATAACCTTGTCCATCGGCAACGCCGGAACAGTGGCACGACGACCTTTGACTGTTTCTGCGGCAAACAGCGAATTGATGACGGCCTCTTCGGTGGCTTCGATGACGGCCATGAACAATGGTGACATCTCGTCGTTTCGGAGAAATAGTTGTTCTATCGTGGTTGTGGTTGCCTCATGCGGTATACGCCCCGAATCGTGGGTAGAAAAAGCAATGAAGTATTCACCACTTCCATTGGAGGCAATACCTCCGGTCTTGCCCAAGCCTAAAAAGGCACGTGTGGCCAGTCGTTTAAGGTTGCGGTCGCTTAGTGGGGCATCGGTGGCAATAATAACCATACAAGACCCATCTACGTTGTTCAGCAATTCGTTGCGAAAGGAAAAATGCTGTAGTTCTTGACCGACAGGTGCTCCGTTTATTTGCAACACGCCACCGTAGTTGCTTTGCACCAATACACCTACGGTGTAGCCACCCAAGCTTTGAGGAAGTTTTCGGGAAGCTGTGCCGATTCCGGCTTTAAAACCAAAAGAGACTGTGCCCGTCCCCGCTCCGACATTCCCTTCTTTTACAGGACCAGATGAAGCTGTACGAATAGCGGTTAGCACATCGTTCTTGGACACGTGCATGCCCCGAATATCATTCAAGCTACCGTCGTTTGTTTCGCCCACAACCGCATTCACGGATTGTACTTTCTCATTGCCGGGTTGGGATAGCGTATGCTCGACGACGGCTTCCATGGCACGGCCAACATTGAGCGTATTGGTCAGGACGATGGGGGTCTCAATATTGCCCAATTCGTCTACTTGGGTGCTACCAGCCAATTTGCCAAAACCATTGCCTATATAAATACCGCCGGGCACTTTGTTTTGAAAGATATTGCCATCGTGGGGAAGGATAGCCGTGACGCCTGTGTGGACGGAATCACCCTGTTGCAGGGTGACTTGCCCGACTTTAACGCCCGGAACGTCAGTAATAGCGTTCCATTTACCGGTAGGCATGACCCCGATGTCGATACCATAATCGCGTGCGCGTTTTCCCTTTTCGATATGTTGTGCATAAATGCAGGCTGTAGAAAAGGCTAACAGTTGCGTAATGAGTAGTGCTTTTATCGTCATGTAGTACTTCTATTAGACTTATTAATCGTTTGCTTTCTAATGAAGTAGGTAAAGTTACGGGATTATTTTGTACTTTTAACCCAATGGGTGAATGAAATATGGCGCTGATGATAAAAAAATCTGTATAACTTTTCCAACGTTCTGAAACGTTGGAAAAGTTATAGTAACAATTCATTTAAAATTATCGCAACGAAAAGGTTGCTTCCTTAACGTCGCGCGAATTTGTTCCGATGAAGAGCTTGAAGTCTCCCGGTTCGGCGACAAACTCCAGATTATTGTTGTAAAACTTCAAATCTTCTATGCTGATTTCAAAAGCAATCTCTCGGCTTTCGCCTTTTTTGAGAAAGACCTTTTGAAAACCTTTGAGTTCTTTTAGAGGACGGGTAACCGATCCCACCAAATCGCGGATATAAAGTTGCACGACTTCTTCGCCATCATAATTTCCGGTGTTGGAAAGGGCAATAGTGGCTTTGATTTTGTCGCCCGAGCGCATACTGTTTTTATCCAATATAATGTCACTATATGCAAATGTGGTATAACTTAACCCATAACCGAATGGGTAGAGCGGGTCGTTATCCACATCTAGATAATTGGAACGGAATTTCTGGAACCACGCTCCTTCTGCCAGCGGACGTCCGGTGTTTTTAGCACTGTAGTAAAGCGGAATTTGTCCCACATTCTTCGGAAATGTCGCCGGGAGCTTGCCGGAAGGAATGGCATCACCAAACAACACGTCAGCTACCGCTTTTCCTGTCTCTGTGCCGCCAAACCAAACATTCAAAATCGCAGGAACATGCTCTTGTTCCCATGTCAATGTTAATGGCCGACCAGTAAACAGTACTAAAACAACTGGCTTTCCGGTTTTGAGCAATGCGTCCAATAACCTTCTTTGGGTATCGGGGATATCTAAATCCGTACGGCTGGAACTTTCGCCCGTCATTTCAGATGATTCGCCTAAGGCAGCGACGATGACATCGGCAGATTTAGCCACTTCTAATGCTTCGGCAAGTATCTCGGATTCTGGACGTTCGTCTCTTGGGATTGCACGGCCGAACATGGTGGCACGTTCCTGATATTTGGCATCCGACATCAGATTGGCCCCCAGATGGTGTACAATCCTGACTTGGTTGCCCAATACCACTTGCATTCCTTCTAATAGGCTTGGCGTATTGCCTAAATCAGCACTGACGCTCCATGTGCCAGGCATATTGGGTCCACTGTTGGCCAAAGGACCTATAAGCGCAACGGTTCCTGATTTTTCAAGAGGTAACAGTTGGTTTTCGTTTTTCAATAGGACAAAAGATTTTCCAGCGATTTCCCTAGCCTTGGCCAAATGTTCGGGTTTTAGGATTTCCGATTTGGCGCGTTCTTCACTGCAATATTTGTAGGGGTCATCAAATAGTCCTAGTTTATATTTTGCTTCCAAAACCAATCGGCAGGCCTCGTTTATTTCCTGTTCCGTTACCTTGCCTTCATCTAATGATTTTTTGAGGGTGGTCAGAAATCCTTCACCTACCATATCCATATGCACACCTGCGTTTAATGCCAATGCCGATACGGTCTGCAGATCACCGAATCCATGATCGATCAATTCGTTGACGGCGGTATAGTCGGTCACAACCATTCCCTCGAAGCCCCATTGCTTTCTGAGCACATCGGTCATCAGCCATTTGTTGGCCGTGGCGGGCACTCCGTTGATATCATTGAAGGAAGTCATCACTGTTCCAGCTCCGGCATCGATAGCTGCCTTGTAAGGCGGGAAATATTCATTGTACATACGGTGCAGGCTCATGTCGGTCGTGTGATAGTCTCGGCCGGCCTCTGCAGCACCATAGAGTGCAAAATGTTTTACACAGGCCATTAAGGTGTTGTTTGCCGTCAAATCATTGCCCTGATAGCCTCTGACCATTTCCGCAGCGATACGTGATCCTAAATACGTGTCTTCACCGCTTCCTTCGGAAATCCGGCCCCAGCGCGGATCGCGCGAGATGTCTACCATAGGAGAGAAGGTCCAGTTGATCCCGTCGGCCGAGGCTTCTACGGCGGCGATCCGGGCCGATTCACGGATAAGGGTCATGTCCCAAGTTGCGGCCAGACCTAACGGGATGGGAAACATGGTTTTATACCCATGGATCACATCCATGCCAAAAATAATGGGAATGCCCAATCGGGAGTGCTTGACGGCCAACTCCTGTGCGGCCCGGATTTTTGTTGGAGATGACATGCTGAAAATACCGCCAATTTGACCTGCTTTAATTTTGGTTTCTACGCCTGTTGAGACTGCTGATCCGGTAATAGCTTCGCCACCCGTCACCAAATTCAGTTGTCCGATTTTCTCCTCAATGGTCATTTTTGTCATCAGGTCCGACACAAATTTGTCCATGTTGTCCTGTTGCTGTGCGCGAGCGCAAAAAGTGAATAACAGAAACCAAACGATATGAAATAATGTTAATCTATACATATATCAATTGTTAATCCTTAAAATAACGTGAACTCGGGATAAGCATTCGTTTGACGAGATATGTCACCCCGATGGGGCTTATGGTGTAACTGCCCCCTTAAATGATAATCATCAAACCACTACCATCTCCTGTGGCGAGGCACGGCGTGGTTATTTCTAAATCCGTAGGACTGAAATGATGATAGAAAAATTTGCATTTTCATAAAAAAGCCGCATAGCGGTGATATGAGTTGTTATCCCGAACTCACGTTAAAATAGGGACTTGAAAACCCTAATTTCTTTAATCCTTTTTGCACATCAGGGGCATTCATAAACAAATCCCATATGAACCCATCCTTATAATTCTGTATCATGACCACAATAGGCCCTTGATCGATGGCAAGATAGCGTTGCGGATACCAATTTTCCGTTTCGCTATAAGCATCATAGAAGCCATATTTTCCCCATACTTTATCGCCAATGCTATCTTTGAGATAGCGCATAAAGTTGATGCTCTCCTTCGGCGTATAGGGAATAGATGATAAAGCAGCTGTAGGGGAAATGACACCGGTGGGGTCATTGTCCGGGTGATGGGCATTATAGCCGTTTGTCGAATAGCTGGCTGTCCAGCCCCATCCTTTGTCGTCGCCATAGCCTTTGAACTGTTTTGGGTTCTCCTTTGCGTAGGCAATATTGATTTTGGTATGATTGGTGACAACCTCTTCATAGTTGGCATATTGATCGGACAAGCCTTTTGGGTTAAGCCCCAAGAAAGAGTAATGCGCCCAAAACAACGGTCCCACTTCACCTTCCTTAGCATTGTGTTTAAGAACGGTCGGAATGCCATATTTGGTCACAGTAGAACGGATGGCACCATCTCTTGCCCACCCTTTGTGGTAAGTTTTAGCTGGAATGGCATGCGTAGGGGAGGAGGCCGCCAAAATATAAGTAATCATACACTCATCAAAACCCTGAATGGCATGGTTCATTCCCCAGCCATGATTCGGACTCCAATGCCAATACAACACGTCCTTTCCGTTGCGGTAGTAGTCCCAATTGATACCCCGCCATAATTCATCGGCTTTTGCCGCCAACTGTTTTTGGGTTTCATTGCCGTTTTTGTAGAATTCGCGTATGGCTATCAGCGCTTGTGCCATAAAAGCTGTTTCCACGATATCACCGCCATCGTCGTTTTCACTAAAAGCTTTGGCCTTACCTGTATCACCATAATACCAATGCGACCATGCGCCTTGAAAGCGTTCGATGTTTTCCAGGAAATGCAATGCTCGCTGTAGGCGTTCTTCTCCTTGTTGTGGGGTGATATAATTGTTGTGTATACCGATGAGAATGGACATTAGGCCAAAACCGCTCCCACCGATGGTGACAACATTTTGATCATTTTTGGGATATTCTCCATCAATATGGATACGCTCCCTTGCCAATCCGGAATGGGGTTCAGCCCCGTCCCAGAAATATTGGAAAGTTTGTTTTTGAACAGAATCTATGAGCGAATCATCCGTGAGCTTGTTATCTTCTTTTGTATGGTTTTGGGGTTGTGTGCAAGCACAAAATAGAGGAAAAGCGATATAAAAAATATATTTTAGCATAGAAAGAAACTTAGATTTTTCCGTTCCTGCTATTATTCAGGAACGGAAAAATACGATTGTTATTCTTTAATTTGACGTTAGTTTAGCTGCGGTCAAATAATAGAACCCATTACCATTATTGTTGTTTTCACCGGAAGTAACGGTGATGATTATTTTTCCATCAGCATCTGGAGTGATGTTGTTGACACAGGCGATATTGGAAGTGTTGCTGGACGTATTTAAACTGGCCGATGCTTCATTACTTCCTTTAACGGTGTATTTGGTTTCCCTATTGTCGCTTACACCGCCACGAGCTCCGAAGAAACACATGTTGTATGTCAATGATTTGTCTAAACCAGTAATGGTGAAGACACTTTGCGTAATGGTCATGCCTCCGAATGCTGCTTTTGAATTTCCGAAATAAGAATATCGGGAAACATTCTCAGGCATATCAAGAGGTGTGTCTGTTGTCCGAGGACCATCCGCATTCACGCCGTTGAACCGTTCGGTCAAGCTTAATTTCAAACCAATGTAGGAACCCAAGCTGTCTTTTAGATTAATGCTTGTGCCTGCTAGGAAAGAGTTTATTTGATTCCACGATTCCGAAGCGGCGTTATTTCCGAAATCCAACAGAACAGGGCTTTCCAATAGACCGCTGTTCCCTCCCTGAAAATCGGTCATTTCCGTGATTTCATTAGGTTTTAGAACAGCCAAATGTGCGGCGTTTTGCGCAATGCTTGTTTCAAAGGCAGAAAGACCTTCAGGCTTATAGCTCATGCCCACGGGTGATTGGCCGAATATGGCTTCAAACCAAGTACAAGCAACTGTATAACGTCCAATCGTTAAATCTAAATGATATCCATCTCTGGTGAAGTTGTCTCCAATAACGGATGTTCTTCCATTTTGAATGGCTGTCCCTGCGGGTACAACGATATCGATTGGAACTAAGCTTCTTACTTTTTCGGACGTGGAGACAATTGCATTATACATTTTCAATTGGTCCTTGTCATAGTTGGGAAACGCCGCATGGGTGGAATTTGAGGCGTAGGCCCATGTTTGATGATAAATGTATTTAACATCCGGGTTCAGTTTTGTTGCCTGTACATACTTAAATAGTTGTGGTAACGAAGCTTCTACTGTTTCGTACATTCCCGAAAAATCACTGGCTTGCTGGAAACTGATGTAGTCCCAATACTCGTCTTTTAATACGGTTTCTATAGACATTTTAGGATAAACAGTACGAACGCCATCCGGTGTGATTTTTCGGTAACTATAGGACGAAGCCTTCTGTTCGGCATTCCGCTGATGTAATTCCAGGGAAGCCCCTCCGATATATAAATTTCCAATAATGACTTCTATACCTTTTTCTTTAGCTAAATTGTATAGATTATTTTCCAGAGCATCTTCGGAGAAGCTATTCCCAATGGCCAGAATTTTGACAACACCTTCCTTTTTAGATGGCAGATATTCGCTTTCTTTGACATCGGACAGGTTGTAGACATTTCCATCGTTTTTGCATGATTGGAAAACCCCAACACTTAAAAATATGGCCCATAATAGCCAAATGTTTGATATATTGAATTTTGTGCTTTTCATGTTTATGAAGCTTAAAGATTAATAGCCTGGGTTTGGTTTTAATACATTATTGCTCAAATCGATTTGTGTCTGTGGAATCGGAAGCAATTCATCCCTGCCTGCTCGGAAGTTGGTTTTGCCAGCGGCATGAAGCACTTGTTCGGCAATCCCCCATCTCACAAGATCAAAGAAGCGATCGTGTTCCATGGCTAATTCGATCCGTCTCTCATGACGGATGGCATTTCGTAATGTGTTCTGGTTTGTTGCCGTAACGTCGGGTAGCACGCCGGCAGGAGCACCTCTCCGGGCCCTGGCACGGACACTGTTTAGCGCTGTTCTTGCCTCCTCGGTTTGTCCAGATTCATTAGCCGCCTCTGCATACATAAGAACGACATCTGCATACCGCAGGATCCGTACATTCATCCACCAACACCCTCTGCTAATGGAATTCCGCAAACTTGGATTTCCTAAGACCTTGTGATTGTACCGTGGGTTGGGCACTTCACTTGGGTAAACAGGCATAACTTCATTGTACATCGATCTGTTTTGCACCGTGTTTGTGCTTGCATATAATATTGTCCGTGCTTTTCGGGGGTCTCCATCTTCATAGGCTGCCTCGAGTGCATCCGACGGAACATTCCATCCCCAACCTAGGTTCCAATCATTTGCACCTCTCACACCTTGCAGACTGGCATACTGTATGCCGTTCGCTTGTGTTGCTGTGGCTGACGCTGTTGCTTGTACTTCAAAAACAGATTCCTTGCTGTTCTCGCCTTCTTCACTGAAAATCTTGGCATAATCGGTGGATAAGTCATATTGACCAGATTCCATGACGAGCTTGGCGGTACTCATCGCTGGGCCCCATTTTTTTTGTGTAAGGTAAACCTTGGCAAGAATACCATTAGCAGCGCCTTGTGTTGCCCTGCCAATAAATTGGCTATCCCATGATAATGGAAGATGCGCCACAGCAAAAGTCAGATCTTGCTCAATAAACTGATAAATTTCTGAAGCAGTATTTTGGGGAATGTTGACCTGTTGTGCAGGATCGTCCAATTTTTTGTCGATGATCGGAACATTGGCAAATAGCCGAACCAACATAAAGTAAGCATATCCTCTTAAAAACCGAGCTTCTGCAATGGTTTGTTGCTTAATGCTTTCATCAGCGTTGATATCCGGATTGTTTTCTACCTGATGGATAGTTTCGTTGCATTTCGTCACCAGGCCTAAATAACCGGTCCATAAAGCATTTGCTCGTCCGCTGGTGGTTAATACGGGGAAGTTATCCATGCCGAATACATCTGCGCCCCCATCCGACGCTGTGCTGCCTTTGTCCGCATCGTCGCTTCTGATGCTGGTCGCATTTACAAAACCATCTACGTGAACGGAATAGCTTCTCAGATCGTTGTAGGCTCCAAATATAAATTGATCGTAGGGACCTCCTCCTTCGGGATAGGGATAATTATCTTCGGTATAGGCACCCTGTCTTTGGGTGTCTAAAAACTTTTCACAACTCGTCATTGCCATACTCCCTAGCAGAAGGGCAGTTGCGATCGTTTTTTTATATAAAGAAAACTTGTTCATGTCTGTTAGGATTAAAATGAAAGATTGATACCAAATGTGTATGTAGCTGGTAATGGGTATATACCATTGTCGGCACCTCCGGCGGTAATGCTACTGATTGGTGCTTCTGGTGAGTATCCCGTTACTTTACTCCATGTTTTGAGGTTTTGACCACTGATATATAATCTGGCTTTTTGAATCTTATTGTTAAATAGATTGCTGTTGAAGTTATAACCCAGTTGAAGTGTCCTGATACGGAAAAAATCGCCAGGTTCTAGATAATAGGTGCTAAACAAATAATTGTCACCACGGGTTGCATCAAGTATAGGCTCGACATTCGATGTTCCTGGGCCTGTCCAGGCATTTAATCTATTGGCCTCGTAATTGAGTGTTGCAAAATTACCGATTCTACGCTGTGCATAAATATGGTTACCCGCTACACCATGACCTTCAATCAGGAAATCAAAATTTTTGTACCCAAAATTAATATTGATACCAAAATTATGAGGAGGGAAAGGTGTTCCTAGATAAGTCCGGTCATCTGGCGTTATTTCACCATTTCCGTCAACATCAGCGTAAGCAATGTCTCCAGGTAAGGAGTTTTGGCCGGTAGCCATGTTTTCCATTTGTGCCAAAGATTGGTAGATGCCGATCTGCTTATAACCATAGAAATAACCGATAGATTTTCCGGTTTCGGTCAGATTGGCCTCATTGTTACCCGTGATTCGGAAATTGATATTGTCACCAATAGAGTTTACAACGTTTTCGTTATAACTATAGTTTCCGGATATACTGTAACGGAAATCATCATTGATGTTGTCTTGCCACCCTAGTGATACTTCAATACCCTTGTTGGTAATCTTGCCTAAATTGGTAAAATACCTACGGGAATCGTTAGGAATAGGCAATTGAGTTAAGATATCTGTTGTGGTGCGGTCATAGAAGTTGATTTCTGTGCTTAATCTGTTATTGAGCGCTTTGACTTCCAACCCTAGATCGATACCACGTACAACCTCCCAGCGTAAATTGGGATCGGGGATGTAAGCGGCTTGGACAGCTGTGTAGATGTTGTCTCCAAAGATGGCTGTGCTGGCATTGGATAGTCCCGGCTGATATATGTTATCGGCAATACCATTGGAATTTCCAATTTTACCCCAAGCTGCGCGAAGTTTCATGAAATTGATACTTTCAATGGTTTGGAAAAACTCTTCGGAGCTGACTACCCATCCAATCCCTACACTTCCAAAAGTACCCCATCTATTTTTAGGCGCAAATTTGGAACTCCCATCACGTCGGATAGTGGCATTTAATAGATATTTGTCTTGATAGGCATAATTAACCCGCGCAAATGTACCTACAATGGCATTTTTTTCACCGCCTCCAGAAAAATTTCCGGGACTACTGTTGGCATTGGAAACATTGATATACCAGAAATCCGGGTTGTTGGGGATATTCAATGTAGTATCTCTTCGGTTGCCTTCAATAAAAGTATTGTGATTGAAAACTGTTGTGAACCCACCCATCGCGGTCAGCCTATGGCTTTCTTCAATTGTTGTTTCGTATGTTAGCGTATGGTCTTGTTGAAATCTTGTAAATTGTCTCTGTTCCTGTGATACACCGGTTTTTACGTTGTTGTCATAAGTAGTAGTCGTTTCTCCTCCGCTTTCCCCGAGATTCATGAAATAAAAAGGGAGCGGGGTATAGCTTCTGGTATTATTGAAACCTAAATCTGCATATACAGTGGATTTCCATTTCAGGTTCTCCATAATTTCCCATTCACCAAATAAACTTCCTACAAATCTATATCCTTGGGGTAGGGATTTGTTGTCCATCCGATTCAAGGTCGCAATGGGATTCCCTACCTGTGCCCTTTGAAAAGAAGGCATGCTGTAGTAGGTGTTTTCATCGTATTGAACCGGAACAATAGGTGCCGCCCACAAGGCATTCGTAAAAGTAATAACAGTCGGACGCATATCCCAATACATACCGGAAATATCTCCACCTATTTTTAGGCGTTCAGTAATTAGAATCTCTTGATTCAAACGGGCTGTAAACCGTTCGTAATCCCCATTTTTTACGACCCCATTTTGCTTGCTATAGCCTAAACTAAAATAGGTGGAAGATTTCTCTCCACTGTTGGAAATACTGAGATTATTATTGTTTAAAAATCCATTTCTTAAAATCAAGTCTTGCCAATCTGTGTTCGCTGTATAATTGGTGTAATCGAAAGGTGCTTCGCCTGTGTTTGCCCGTTGTGCATTGTAGAGCTTTTTGAAACCTTCTGCATCAGTAACGTCTATTCGGTCAACGACCCTATTGAAACCGACAGAACTGGCTAAGTTAATTGTTGTTCTGCCCCTTGCAGCTTTTTTCAATGTAATGGCAATGACACCATTGGCGCCTCGCAAACCGTAGATAGCTATGGAAGATGGATCTCTCAATACATCCAGGCTTTCGATATCGCCAGGACTCAAAAAATCGATATTGTCGTGGAGCACACCGTCAACTACATAAAGAGGGCTGGAACTATTCGTACTATTCACCCCACGAATACGTACTGTAGGTGCAGCACCTGGACTTCCGGAATTGCTAATAGTCACACCTGCCACTTTTCCTTGTAGGGAGCTAATGGGATTTGTATTGGGCATGTTTTCTATTTCAGAACCTTTGATTTGAGTAATAGATCCGGTTAAGTCGATTTTGCGTTGCGTACCGTAACCTACTACAACGACCTCCTCAAGTGATTGATCTTGGGACATTAATAAAATGTCAAAGTTTGCCTGATCACCTACTGTTACTTCTTGCGAAGAATATCCAATAAATGCAAAAGTCAATACGTCAGAAGGGCTTGCCTGGATAGAGAACCTTCCTGCTTCATCCGTTTGCGTTCCTTGCCCTGAGGCTTTTAGGGAAACCGTAACTCCAGGCAGTGCCATCAACGATTGGCTGTCTTTTACTGTTCCGGTGACAGTCTTAACCTGCGCATACCCGTAGAAGAGGGTAGAGGTTAAAAAGATTAAAAGTGTAAATAACTTCCTCATGTGTTTAGTTTAATTGTAAGAATAACTGGTTATCCTAACACAGCGTTTATAATTTTGTACAACAAATATGTGATGTATAACCCGAAGAAGGAAATAATTGTCTTTCACATTGCTACTTCATGTTAAAAATACTGCTACAAAAATATATTTTGTTTTTAATTAATAATCTTATATTCAGATTGTTGATAATAATTTTCGGTTTCACAAAAGATTTTTAATAGTGTTATTTTTACACTATCTTGTTGTAGTAGTTATGATGTAGTATTTGAAATGAATTGCAACAGGCTTGGGGGGAAATTTATTTGTCATTTGACCCCATATGTGGTCTCTTTCCAGAAATGTCAACCGCCATCTTTGGAACGTTATTGAAAAGCAAATGTAGCTGTATCGCTACAAAATGTTATTATATCACCTGTTGTGCATTATGGCCTTGTTAAACTGTTCTCCTGAGCACTTCGTCAAGCTCAATGCAGGCTGTATCGAAGGATCTAAGGGTCGCTTAACATGGCAATAGCCATGATTTTATTCATAATGCATGGATATTATACAGGATAGTACTTATATATTAGCAAATAGAAAATCCAATGTATTTATGCCGTCAGCATAGTCGGTTAGTGCAGGGCATTGGCTCTGTCCGAATGAAAAGGTGGGGATGTTTGTTTGGATAGCTGATTGACTGACCAAACATTGGATTTTATCTGTTTGATCATGCAGTTTTTCAACAACTTCTTTTGTATGGGAATATGTTTCGTAGAAAACTGTTGCCAGAGGAGAGGCTAATTCACTGTCGGCTTTCAATAATACAAAACCATTATCAAAATGAGGTTCGCCGTTGATGAGATAGATGGATTTGTAGTAATCGTAATTGTTCGCATATTTATGATGGTCTTTTACAGACTTGAATTTTTCCAACGCTTCATAAAAGATGCTGATTTCATAGTTTTCAGGGAGATACAGTTTCGAAACAGATCGGCAACCTAGTCCGAAATAACTGAAAATATCTACACCGAGCGCCTCCAATTCGGACCCGCTCTCGTTTCCGTTGAGCAAAGCAACAGAATTCCGGTTTTTTCGAATAATGTGGGGCCTGTTACCAAAGTAATATGTGAAATAGCGGGAGCTGTTGTCGCTACCTGTAGCGATGACCAGATCAAAATCTTGAAGCCGTTCTACGATATGGATTTTGTCTATAAGCGCCGGATCGATACGTTGTAAAGCATGCAATACAAAAGTAGTGAGCCCCGCGTCATCGGATGAAAGTTTTATTTTTGCGCGGTATCCCGAAACAAGGACAGCTAATATGTCATGAAACCCGACCAAGGGAATGTTTCCGGCTAAAATAAGACCTACGGATTTGTTGGTGTCCACGTCAGGATAAGGAGCTAGCCAATGGCTGAGTTTGTCGAAGGTAAGGTTTTGCACAATAGCCTCCAATTGTTTTCGGGTATTTTCAGGAGTATACCAAGGGTTTTTGATCGATGCTATTTCAACCGCACGGTCTACCGATGTGTGGTCATTTTTTAAAAAATCGCCCAAAGCAACAAAGGCTTCTATTCGTTGTTTCTGTGTCAAAATCTTGCTATTTAGAATTATTCTGATATTTTTTTGTCGTATCTTTGCCTGTCGTTTAGAAAATAACTACTAAATTTGTATAGATTATTTCTAATGATAGGACAAAATTAATTTATTTATTATAATTGTGAGGTTATAAATGGCAATTAAAATTACTGACGAGTGCATAAATTGTGGAGCATGTGAGCCAGAATGCCCCAACAACGCTATATACGATGCCGGTGTTTCCTGGAAGTTTTCCGATGGGACAGCTTTGGACGGGGTTATTGATTTTGGAGATGGGGTGACCATTGATGCCAATGCGTCTCAGGAGGCTATTTCCAACGAGGTTTACTATATTGTGTCGGATAAATGTACGGAGTGCGTAGGGTTTCATGACGAACCACAGTGTGCGGCTGTTTGTCCGGTGGATTGTTGTGTGGAAGACGAAGAGATCGTCGAAACAGAAGAAGAATTGTTGGCGAAGAAAGCTTGGTTACATGCCGAGTAAGTAATATCCAAATTTCATAAAAAAGCATCGGAAATTTTTCGATGCTTTTTTGTTTTATATGCTTTATGACCGAATTAGATTTGGTTTAACCGTCTATTTTTATATTTTTGTTTATTCTTTAAACAAGAAACAAAACCATATGCTAAAAAAACAAGTCGGTTTCATTACCCTTTTCACTGTTTCAATTGCGTTAATTTTAACCTTAATTTATGAACTCAATTGGTTTGTGATACATCCCAATGTCATGATGGGGGTTCGATGGTGTGTTGCAACAGTCTTAACGCTTAACGCTATCGTTCGTAAGAACTTAACAACATGGATTTTAACCTGTCTGGTGCTTGGTGTCTTTGTAGGATTGGATTTTCCGAATCTAGCCCGTGCGATGCAACCTCTTTCGCAAGCCTTCATTAAATTGGTGAAAACGATCGTGGGCCCTATATTGTTCGCGACATTAGTTTTCGGGATTGCAGGTCATTCTGACCTTAAATCAGTAGGCCGGATGGCTTGGAAATCCATGCTTTATTTTTTCTGTGCGACTTCATGTGCTATTTTTATTGGTTTGATTGTGATTAATTTGACGCAAGCCGGCGTGGGGGTTGATGTGGCAAATATGCCGCATGAAGAATTACCACCAACAGCTTCAATTACCGAAGCGGATATGAAAGCGTTAGAGCATATCTCGAAAGATGCACATGGTGTTTATAAGTTTAATGCTTTTATTCGTGATACTTTTCCGGAGAACATTGTTAAGGCCGTTTATGAAAATAAGGTCTTGCAAATTGTGGTCTTTGGTGTGATTTTCGGTATAGGATTGGCGTTGGTGGAAGAGAAAAAACGAAAACCCTTGGTGGATTTTACCGAGAGCTTGTCAGAAGCGATGTTTAAGTTTACCAATATCGTGATGCTCTTTGCGCCCATCGGTGTAGGTGCGGCCATGGCCTATACAGTAGGCCATTTGGGGGTAGACATTCTGAAAAACCTTTTTATGCTCCTCGGCAGTTTATATCTCGCTTTACTTTTGTTTTTGGGATGTGTGCTTTTGCCCATTGCTCTGTTTTTGAAAGTACCGGTTAAGCAGTTTATTAACGCTATCAAGGAGCCCGTTTCCATTGCTTTTGCCACGACGAGTTCAGATGCGGCCTTGCCAAAGGCCATGAGCACGATGGAAAAGTTTGGTGTTCCGCGAAAGATCGTTTCATTTGTTATTCCGACGGGTTATAGTTTTAATTTGGATGGCACATCGCTCTACCTCTCTTTAGCATCGATCTTTGTTGCACAGGCAGCAGGTATTGATTTGAGTATTGGCCAACAGTTGTTGATCGCTTTCACATTGATGATTACATCAAAAGGAGTAGCGGCTGTTCCGCGTGCTTCGTTGATTGTACTTATTGCGACAGCCGATCAGTTTGGCCTTCCTACATTTGTTATTGCCGCCATCCTAGGTATAGACGAACTGATGGATATGGCACGAACTTCTGTAAATGTTATCGGAAACTGTTTGGCTACGGTTGTGGTGGCTAAATGGGAAGGAGAGTTTGACGAGCAGGCTCCTTTTAGAAAAGATGTGGAGGAAGTTGAATTATAGCTGTGTGCGTTGTCAGTGTTAGACCGAAAGATCTAACACTGACAATACAAATTTCCTTACAGCAGATTAATGTCCTGTTCTGCAAGCAAATGACGTTGGCTATCTTCCCAAATGCTGACTTGCACTTCACCTATATGTGCTTTTTTGAGCATAAACATACATACGCGAGATTGTCCGATACCGCCTCCGATAGATTGGGGCAATTCGTCGTTCAAGAGCATAGAGTGGAAAGATAACTTCGTGCGATCCAAGCTGTGGCGAACTTCAAGTTGATAAAGCAATGCTTTTTTATCTACTCGAATACCCATCGAAGAAAGCTCAAAAGCGGTGTTAAGAAGCGGGTTCCAGACCAATATGTCGCCGTTTAAACCTTTGTAGCCATTTTCGTTCTCCGAGCTCCAATCATCGTAATCAGCCGCCCGTCCATCGTGTGGAAAACCATTGCTTAATTCGCCTCCAATACCATAAATAAATACAGCTCCATATTCCTTGGCAATCGCGTTCTCTCTTTCTTTCGGTGTGTGATCAGGATATTTGGCCAGCAATTCTTCCGATGCTATAAATTGGATATCTCTTGGTAGAATGGCCTTTTTGTTCGGATACCGTTGTTCTACTTCCTGTTCTGTCTCGTAAAGTGCCTGATATATTTTCAGAACAGTTTCTTTTAAGTATACAAATGTACGGTCTGAAGGAGAAATGCGTTTTTCCCAATCCCATTGGTCTACGTAAATGGAATGGATGGGGGTATAGTCTTCGTCGGGGCGCAAAGCACGCATATCAGTCAGAATACCTTCGCCTTCCTCGATTTCCAGCTCCCTGAGACGCACCCTTTTCCATTTGGCTAAAGAGTGCACTACGACAGCACGTTGCTCATTCAGTGATTTTATTGGAAAACTTACGGGTCGTTCGATGCCATTTAGATCATCGTTGAGACCGGTTCCGTCTAATACGATTAAAGGTGAGGAAACAGGAATTAAGTTTAGTGCCTGAATTAATTTGCGCGAAAATGTCTCCTTAACAAACGTGATCGCTTGTTCAGTTTTTAATAAGTTACGTCCCATAAATGTTTTATCCCCAAAATATCATCCCGGTTTATGAATAGATTGATATTTTTCTAAAATTTTAAAGCAAAAATAGTGATTTTATCAAGCAAACAAACGATATTTTGAAAAATTAAGCAAAAAGGTTGGATGGGAAAAAACGAGACCACATAACAAATTGGTAATGAAATCTATACGGAAAAACTCTCGCCACAGGCACAGGTGCGGGAAGCATTCGGGTTGTGAAATTCAAAGCCTTTTCCATTTAATCCATCGGAGTAATCCAATTCGGTTCCGGCCAGATAGAGATAGGATTTAATGTCTAGGCAAATTTTGATGCCTTTGTCTTCACAGAATTGGTCTCCTTTTTTCTCCTCATTGTCAAAACTCAGTTTATAGGATAGGCCCGAACAGCCACCACTTTCGACGGACACACGTACGAAATAGCTGTTGTCATAGTTTTCTTCTCGCATAATTTTCTCAATGCGTCCCTTTGCCTTATCTGTAATGGTTACCATTGCGTTCATATCGTATCCTCATTCTTAATCTATGCAAAATACGATAATCTATGACGGATTTGCAAGACATATTGGTTGTGCAATTGTAAAATTAGTCTATCAATCCGTCTTTGAAGAGTTTCCAAATAGGGGACATCGAACGTAAGGAGGCAACGGTACGTTCTACTTCTTGTGCAACCTTTTCTATCTCTTGTTGTGTCGTATACTTGCTTAAGCTGAATCGCACACTGCTAAAGGCATCTTCATGGCTTGATCCCATGGCTTTGAGGACATGCGACGGATCTAATAACCCCGAAGAACAGGCAGATCCTGAAGATAGCGCTATTTGTGGCAAAGCGGTCATGAGTTCGGCAGATTTAATATGTCGAAAGGCAATATTGCTGGTGTTGTCCAATCGCTGGGCGTTGTGTCCGTTCACGATGACTTCGGGTATATTGCCTGCTAATTGCCGTTCAAGATAATCTCTTAATTCCTTGATATGTGTGTATGTACCCGCTATTTCCAAGGCTTTGCCACAACCGACAATATTGGGAACGTTTAAGGTGCCACCGCGCAAACTATTTTCTTGTTTGCCTCCTGAGATAAGTGCTGGAATTTGAATGGGTTTTGATTTTCTACGAATGAAGAGAATACCCACCCCCTTTGGCCCATGGAATTTATGTGCGCTGCCCACTAAAATATCAATAGGTGTTTGTTGCAGATCGATTTTTTCCTTTCCGAGCATCTGCGTGGCATCACAAAAGAAAAGAGTGTCTTTTTCGGCACATATGGAAGCTATTTTATCCAATGGATGGATAACTCCGGTTTCGTTATTGGCTGCCATTAGTGAAACCAATGAGGTATCTGGCCGAATACTGTTTTCCAGCTCTTCCAAATCAAGGTTTCCGTTTTTGTCGACAGAAAGGTAAGTGACTTCGATTCCTTGGCGTTCGAGTAATTCGCAGGTCGCTAAAACGGCTTTGTGTTCGGTTTTGCATGTGACAATATGCTTTCCCTTTCGAGCATAGGCGATTGTTATCCCCCGTAATACGGTATTTATTCCTTCCGTTGCCCCCGAATTGAAATACAGTTCATTCTCCTTGCAACGGAGCTTTTGGGCCACTTGGATACGGGCCTTTTCCACCGCTTTGTTAGCCTCCCGCCCCAAGCTATGTTGTAGGCTTGACGCGTTTCCGTACGCTTGTTTCAGATAGGGAAGCATCGCATCGAGAACGGCCGGATCTATTTGTGTAGTGGCGTTGTTGTCTAGATAAATGAAAGACATAGGTTAAAGATACTTTAAAAAATGTGATTATTGGAATTTTTCAAGGCTATAATTCATATTTTTGGTGAAGTGATCATTTTACATATGAAATACGCCCATATATGAATAATATGAACAAGATAGATGATTGGTTTGAAAGACTGATGGACATGGCCGTGTTAAAACTGCCCAGTATTTTTATTGGCATTATTATTTTGGTTATAGGCCGGTATATCATTCGCTTTGCGATTAAACTTATTCATAGGCGTTTTGAAAGACGGAATGTAGACGTCTCTATACGCAGTTTTGTAACCAGCATTATTCGTTTTGTGCTGTATACATTGTTGATTTTGACTGTTGCCAATACCATGGGCATACATACCACATCCTTCATTGCCATCTTGTCTGCATTTGGCTTGGCGGTCGGTATGGCTTTGCAAGGCAGTTTGTCAAATTTTGCCGGAGGTGTGCTGATTTTGATCTTTCGTCCGTTTGAAGTGGGTGATTATATCGATAGTGCAAATGGTTCCTCGGGTACGGTAAACAACATTGACTTGTTGTATACTACGTTGACCAACGATGATGGTATCCAGGTGTTTAGCCCCAATGGCACATTGGCCAATTCCGTGATTAGAAATTTTACCAAAATAACATATCGCAGGATGCAATTTACAATGAATGTATCGTACGATACAAAGGTGCAGGGTGCGAGAGAAGCGATTTTACAGGTGCTGAAAGCCGATGACAGAATTGTCGCTTCGCCGGCACCGACGGTGATCGTGGGTGATTTAACGGATGCGTATATGCAACTTGTGGTAAGGGCCTGGGCCAAGCGAGAGAACTATTGGGCCGCAAGGGCAGATGTGGCGGAAAATCTCAGGGCAGTGGTGGAAGAGAAGAATGTTATTTTTCCACAAGCCAGCATCAAGGTGTTGTCTCAGGATTAATCTAAAGCACGAATTAAGACAAAGTAGCGATAGGCCACCACAGCTTGTTGCAACCTTGTCAGCTTTGAGGGGTCTTTTGTGCTGTATTTGGGGAGCACTGCCTTATTGATTTGGTTCACTATTTTAAAAAATGCTTTTTTCATTTCAGTACATCTTGTACATACTAAAATACAGAAAAACGCATTTTGTTTTATTAAAAGATGAAGAGGTTATCTCTTATGATATACATAAAAGACAACCTCTTCTTGTCATTGCATGGATGGGTGGCTTCAGCTATACATTAAATCGAAAGTGCATAATGTCGCCATCTTGTACGATATAGGTCTTGCCTTCGACACTTAGCTTTCCGGCTTCTTTGACAGCTGTTTCCGAGCCGTATTGTACATAATCTTCGTATTTAATGACTTCAGCCCGGATAAATCCTTTCTCAAAGTCGGTGTGGATCACGCCTGCGGCTTGGGGAGCTGTGTATCCATTCTCGATTGTCCAAGCGCGAACTTCTTGCACACCGGCTGTAAAATAGGTTGCTAAGTTTAGCAGGGAATAAGCCGCCCGAATTAATTTGTTGACACCCGATTCGCTCAGCCCTAAATCGTCCAAAAACATTTGCCGTTCCTCGTAGGATTCCAGTTGGGCGATTTCAGATTCTATTTGGGCAGAAATGATCAAAACTTCCGCTTTTTCGTCTTTTACAGCTTCCTTTACACGCTCGACATAGTCGTTGCCTGTATTTACCGACGCCTCGTCGACATTGCATACATATAGTACCGGTTTGACAGTTAGCAGGCTCAAATCATTGATAAACTCAACATCTTCCACGGATATGGGAGCTGTACGCACCGATTTGCCTGATTCTAAGTGTTCTTTGACAACTGATAGGATTTCGTAGGTTTTTTTAGCCTCTTTATCACCACCGGTTTTAGCCATTTTTTCAACTTTTTGGATACGTTTTACAACCGTATCTAGATCTTTTAACTGGAGTTCGGTGTCAATGATTTCTTTATCTCGGATAGGGTCAACCGAACCATCCACATGTACCACGTTGCCATCATCAAAACAACGCAAAACATGGATTATGGCATTTGTGGTTCGGATGTTTCCCAAAAATTGGTTACCTAACCCCTCACCCTTGGAAGCTCCTTTAACCAGACCGGCAATATCGACGATTTCGATTGTGTTCGGTACGATACGTTGTGGCTTGACAAGCGCTGCCAATTTATTTAATCTTTCATCGGGTACGGTGATTACCCCAACGTTGGGTTCGATGGTACAGAATGGAAAGTTTGCCGCCTGCGCTTTCGCATTGGACAGACAGTTGAATAATGTCGATTTACCTACGTTGGGTAAACCTACGATACCGCATTGTAAAGCCATGTAATTTGCAATTTTTAAAAATCGCACAAAGATACAAATTTTAGGTGACGGAAAGTTGCCTATGTTGATTTTGGGAAAATTGTGGGGTACCAAAGGATCAAACCGATGTGCAATCTTTCTGAATGTACGCAAAAAGCATGTTTTTTTAGGAATCTATCCTGTTTTACAAATTTTAACACTTCTCCGCTTAATCCTTGCATATGGCTGTATGGTCATACCTACAAGATTACATTTAAATGATATGAATAAGGAGGTAGCCATGAAGAGATTTTTTTACATCACATTTATTTTAGGATTGTTAGCCCTTGCATCCCCGACAAGAGCCCAGGTGAGTTTTAGTATTAACATTGGATCACAACCTTTATGGGGGCCGGTGGGCTATGATTATGTACGATACTATTACCTGCCGGAAATGGATGTTTATTATGATGTAGTGCACCGACGTTATACGTACTATCATGGTAACCGTTGGGTTACCAGGGCATCGCTTCCGGGCCGCTTTGCTCGGGTGGATCTCTATCGTACCCATAAAATAGTTTTAAATCATGCCCACCCTTGGAAAAATCATAAGAAAATCCGTAAACAATACAGCCATTATGCGTTTCATCATCACCCACAAAAGGTATTGCGTGACTATCATCGGGCTGATTATAGACGAGATGGCGATTATCGCCATAATAAGAAATATTCCAAAAAATACAGGAACGATAAACGTAGACATCGCGGTTATGACCGAGACGATGATTAAAATTGAAAAATAATGTAGAATTGTTCGGAGAAGCTGTTTCCTATGCCCTGCATAGGAAACAGCTTCTCTTTTTTTCTGAAAGTGTTTGTTTTTAATGGCATTAAGAACTTTGATGACTGTTGGAGACACATAAGTAATGGTGTCGTGAAAGTTTTATTAGTTTAAATTTTTGTGTTTCGGTTGCCAATATCCTATTTTTGCTACAGATTTTACAGGAAACATAAGGCTATCATGTTGAAAGGAACCCGCTTTTTAGGCCATTTTTTAGTTATGCTCGTTATAGTGGCATCTTTTTTTGCCTGTCAGGGTGGTCTGAAAACCAAGGCAGCGGGAAATATGACTCAAGAAGTGCAGGTGTCAGATACGATGCCTAAAGTGGTACAAGACACTGTTCCATTGGCTGATGGCCATCTCGCCAAGCGGTTAAAAGACCCTATTGAACCGAAGATAGACACGTTGAATCCGATTAGTAAGGATTCGATAGCACGGTACATTAAGCAAGAGCGTAAACGGATTCGCGATTCTGTTCGTATTGAGCTGAACAAACGACCTAAACATATCTACTTTACGTTTGATGATGGTCCTTTAAAAGGTAGTGCTGCCATTGATTCCATAGCTAAGTCCAGAAATATTAAAATTAGTGTTTTTTTAGTGGGAAAGCATGCGAATATGTCAAAGGGATTGAAGCGGGATTTTGAAAAATATTGCAATAACCCTTTGGTGGAATGTTACAATCATAGCTATACCCATGCCAATAATCGTTTCGTTACGTTTTATAGCAATCCTGTAAAAGCCTTTGATGATTTTGAGAAAAATGAAACAGATCTGAAATTAAAGCACAAGATTATACGCCTACCGGGACGGAATATTTGGATATATGATGATGTACGTCGTATAGATCTGCAAAGTGGTGCGAGCACGGCAGATATGCTGCATAATGAAGGATATAAAATTTACGGTTGGGACGTAGAGTGGAAGATCAATGGCTTAACGGGCGCTCCTGTGCAGTCTGTCGACGAAATCTATACCCGTATACGGAGCTATATGAACAATAAAAGCTCTATGGAAGCGAACAATGTTGTTTTATTGATGCACGACGACATGTTCCAAAACAGAAAGGGCCAGCAATTACTTTCGTCATTGATCGATACGATTCAGAAAAATACAGATTACCAGTTTGAGTTTATACGCGATTATCCCTATAGGTATTAAACTTTAGTGAGGGTGTCTAAAAAGGTCTGGCAATCTATCTAATCGTCATTTCGACCGAAGGGAGAA
>JBEBRE010000012.1:0-41850 GCA_040394995.1 Sphingobacterium wenxiniae | reverse complement strand
ATGACAACAAAGGCACTTCTGTATCAAAATGCACAACGGGTTTTACCACTTAATAATATCGTTTCCGAGGGTGAACAGCATCAAGGCAATCAGAATAAAGAACCCGACCATCTGTGCTTTTTCCAAGAAATTATCGCTTAAGGGTTTTCCTTGAATCATCTCCACCAAGAGAAACAAAACATGGCCACCGTCTAGTGCCGGAATAGGTAACAGGTTCATAAAGGCCAATGCCATGGAAAGCATGCCTACCAAGCTCCAAAACTTCACCCAATTTACTTCTGTTCCAAACAGCTTCGCAATACCTACAGGCCCGGACAGTGCCTTATCAGCACGCACATCACCTTTAAAAATCTTACTAAAACCTTTGACATTATCGGTAATGACCGTAAAAGCTTTCTTCGTCCCGATAGGCAATGACTCGATCAGTCCATATTCATGCACATTTACAGGAAGCTTTTGTTGTGCAATCTCGAAACCTAGTGTTGCGGTTGAATCAACCTGTCCATGCAATGCTATTTCCTCTCCTTTCCGTATCACCGTCACTTCAACTGGTTTATTAATGCCTTGTTGAAGCTCACTTTTCAACTCATCGAAAAACACGATTTCTTTCCCATTGATGCAAATAATGCTGTCTCCTTCCTGAAATTTCATACGCTCGGCCTCCGAATCCTTTGCCACCTTCTGAATAGAGGCCATTTTTGTGCGGGGCTGCACAAATTCATTTTTCTTATGCTCTGCTACTTCATTCAGAATATTCGATGGCACCTTGATCTCCTGTTGTTGCCCGCCACGTTCAACAGTCAGTACCGCATCCCCCATCAACACTTCAGAACTCAGCACATCTGCATAGAAATTGACAGCAGGCTGGCCGTTCACCGCTAGAATCTTGTCGCCCGTTTGGATACCGATATTCTTACCAATAATTCCGGGAACAACTCCATATGTCAATTTGGTATTGTCAATATCGGTTTCACCATACCGGAAGGTTAGCATCCAAAAAACCACAATACCGACAATCACATTGACAATAATCCCGCCAAGCATCACTATCAGCCGTTGCCACGCCGGTTTGGAACGGAACTCCCAAGGTTGGGGTTCTTGCTTCAGCTGTTCGGTATCCATCGACTCATCGATCATTCCGGCAATCTTCACATAACCTCCCAATGGAAGCCAACCGATACCATATTCACAACCTTTATAGTTGAATTTGAACAATTTAACGCCCCAAGCATCAAAGAACAGATAGAATTTCTCCACCTTTATCCCAAAGGCCCTTGCCGCCAGAAAATGTCCCAACTCATGTAATATAATTAAAATTGACAGGCCCAAAACCACCTGTCCGATCATTACGAATGTTCCCATTTATTCAAAGTCAAAATTAAAAAAGTTTAAAGTTTAAATCGCATATCGCAATACGCTGCACGCAATACTTAATACTTTGTACTGGCTAAACTTCGTGCCACAATTCGCGTTTCCTTGTCAATAGCCATAAAGTCATCCAAAGTAGGCTGTGGGACAAACGGTTGCTGACACATTGTCGCTTCGATCAGGTCGCTCATACCTAAAAAAGAAATCCGATCTTCCAAAAATGCTTCCACAGCTACTTCGTTGGCCGCATTCAGTACACAAGGTCTATCTCCTCCAGCTTGCAATGCCTCATAGGCCAACTCCAGGTTGCGAAAAGTTGATTTATCTGGCATCTCAAATGTCAAAGAAGCATAGTTCATGAAATTCAAACGTTCAAAATCATTTTGTTTTCGCAACGGGTACGTTAAGGCATTTTGAATAGGCAGTTTCATGTCGGGCAAGCCCATTTGGGCTTTCATTGAACCATCTTCAAATTGTACAATGGAGTGGATGATCGATTGCGGATGCACCACTACATCAATTTGATCTGTCGAAAGGCCAAACAGCCATTTCGCCTCAATCACTTCCAATCCCTTGTTCATCAAGGAAGCAGAATCGATGGTAATTTTTGCACCCATTACCCAGTTCGGATGCTTCAATGCCTGTTCTTTTGTCACTTGTGCCAAGAAGGTTCGATCTTTCCCCCGAAAAGGACCACCCGATGCCGTCAAGTAAATTTTCTCAATGGAATTGGCTTCCTCTCCCATCAGACACTGAAAAATAGCCGAATGTTCGGAATCAACCGGCAAGATGTTGACTTGATGTGATTTGGCCAAGGCCATAATCAATTCACCAGCGACAACCAGCGTTTCTTTATTGGCGAGTGCGATGTCCTTGCCCTGTTTGATGGCTTCTACCGTAGGACGCAATCCTGCAGACCCCACAATGGCATTCAAAACCATATCCGCTTCGGGGCGCTGTGCCACCTCTACCAATCCATCCTCACCAGCCAAAACTTCAATTTCCAAACCTTGAAGCGCTTCCTTCACCTGAACAAATTGAGATGTATCGACAATCACAACGGCTTTAGGTTTAAATTCCCTGGCTTGTTCGATGAGCAAGTCAGCCTTTAATCCTCCGGTCAGTACGGACACCTGCAACAATTCCGGGAAAGCCCTGACCACATCCAATGCCTGTGTACCTATACTTCCCGTGGCTCCCAATATGGCAATATTCCTTCTCTTCAAAATCAGTTAAATTATATTTTTCAGCAATTCGGGATCTTCCTCACCTTTGTATTCATTCATCATATCGGTATACACCACAGCAAGTACCAAACTCACGGAAGGAATAATAATGAAGGAATTGATGACACTAAACACCCGTGCCAAAATACTGTATTCCAAATATTCAGCCCCAAGTTGCAACAAAAATGTAAACGAAACCACCAACAATACAAAAAACAGACGAAAAAAATTTCCGCGCGTAAGTGCTAAACTAAAACGATATGATTTAAAAACATTGAAATCCTTATCCAAAATAAAGAACGGAAAAAACATCGTACGCAACAGGACACATAAGGAAATCAATCCCGTAACCAAGGGATGGATTTCATACAGTACCGTATGCATCGATACGCCTAGATAGAGCAATGGAAAGCACAACACATACACCACACAGGCGACCGTCACTGAAATGACGATAGCGGTCAACAACCCAAGAATAAAAGACAGGAACTGCTTTGTCGTTGGTATATATGACCTGACTTTCATGTTTTCCTTATGGTTCACCAGATTCAATGCCCGTCTTATCAAAATCAATTGCAAACTGAAAAACAGTATGATAAAAACCATCAGCAACAGAATCCGCACACTAAAAGGAAGGGAATCCGTGAGGTACAATGCCAGAAAAGAAGACAGATTGTTGGTTACAAACAACAAAAAACATAGTCCTGCCACTGAAATATAGTGGCTTTTCAAGAGTTTGATGGCCCTTAAAAAAACATCGTTTGCCCGAAATGTACTTTCTTTCAGATACTGTAGCATATTGCAGATTAATGATGCAAATATAGGAGTATTGAATCGAATTTAGTACAGACAGTCTAAAAAGCCGTCATGTTGAACGAAGTGAGACATCCTATTTTTCATAAGAGGGCAACCATAGGAGATGTTCCAACGGTCTCAACATGGCGATATGATGCATTTGGGCTTTTTAGACGCTCTTTAATTAAATTCTTTGGGAACAGGTTTCTCCAATAAATATTGGTAATAAAAGCGTACCCGTTCTTTAAAATCGTACGCCGATTTGGTGCGATCAAAACCGTGGCGACTACCGGGATAAATCATCAGCTCAAACGGAACATTTCTATCGGTCAACGCATCGACCAGCTGCATCGTGTTCTGCATATGGACATTGTCGTCCAAATCGCCATGCATGATACGTAGACGCCCCTTATATTGATTTACATATGTTAATATAGAACCCTCTTTATATCCTTGCGGATTATCCTGTGGCGTGTCCATCCATCGTTCGGTGTAATGCGTGTCATACAGTTCCCAGCTGGTAACAGGAGCGCCGGCGATGCCATAATCGAAATAGTCTGCCCCTTTGGTCAATGCCAAGCAGGTCATGTAGCCTCCGTAGCTATGTCCCGTAATCAGCAATTTGTTTTTGGCGACCCAAGGTTTGGCCTTCAACCATTTCGCCACCGTAATATAATCCACCATTTCCCATTTTCCCAGTTGGCGGTGCATCCAAGCCACCCCCTGCTTGCCATAATGTCCGGAGGCTCTGTGATCGCAGGAAATTTGGATAATCCCTTCTTTTGCCCAATATTGATTGGAAGTACCTTTCCAGGTATTGCGTACCGAACCCGCATCTGGTCCACCATAAATACTCATGATCACTGGATATTCTTTATTTTCATCGAAGTCTACAGGATAAGTCATGACTATAGGCAAATCAAATTTGCCATCTTCTGATTTGATCGTGAAATACTCCGTCTTGCCAATTTTATAATCTCCGAAATCGGGCGATTTGCTGTCCGCCAATTCCTTGATGATTTTTCCCTTGTTATCAACCAAAGCAACCTTATTTGGGGTATACACGTTGGAATAATTTGTGATAAAGTGTTTTCCGTCAGGTGAAACCTGCACTTGGTGGGTATAATCGCCAAATGTCAGGCGTTTTAGGTTTTTACCAGAATAATCCACACGATACAAATCCACTGTTGCCGAATTTTCCTTTCTGGCGGTAAAATAGATAACCTTATCCTTCTCATCAATATGTTGCAAAGAACTGACCTGCCACTCGCCAGAAGTAATGGGATAAAGCAATTTGCCATCCAATGAGTACAGGTAATAATGTGCCCAACCTGTTTTGTCAGACTTTAAGATATAATGTTTGTTATCTGCAAGGTAGGTTATCCGTTCATCATGGTCCAAATTAATCCATGTCGGCTGTTGTTCATCATAAATCTCTTTTTTACTTCCATCCACAGGACTAACAGCATAGAATTTTAAATTGGTTTGGTCACGGTTCATCCATTGCACCATAATTGTTTCACTGTTAAAACTCCAATAAGGTTGGCCAAAATATTGATCGTCCTTTTCATTGAAATCTGCCCATACCACAGGTGATCCTTCGACTTTGACAAAGCCGACCCTAACTTCAGGATTAGGGTCGCCAGCCTTCGGATAGCGCGTTTCTTCTAAATAACCGTGCTGTCCTTTGGAGACATAAATGGGAAACATAGGTACTTGCGTATCATTGAAACGCATAAAGGCAATTTTTTTGCTATCAGGCGACCACCAAAAAGCTTTATAGTTTGTAGAACGGCCCAAAATTTCTTCGTAATACACCCATGACGACCAACCGTTATAAATAACATCTGTACCGTCCGAAGTGTACCGGATCTCTTTTCCATCTCCTACTTTCACGCTATATAAATCATTTTCGCGGGTGAATGCGATGTATTGCCCGTCAGGCGATAAGGTTGGATTCTTTTCTTCTATTTCCGGAGATTTTGTCACTTGCTGTTCTGGCCCCTCTCCATATTGAATGTAAATGTCCTTGTTCTTTAAAAACACCTTTACGTCTGAAGTCGGCGGAGGTGTATAAGGCGACCGTTGTCCAGTTTTAATATGTACTTGGTAATCCTTTCCGTCGCTCGCATCCCGTTCGATATAGTGTACATCATCCACCCAGCCTTTATATTGGTTGATCGGTTTTGTAACGGATGCTTGTTGCCCCCAGGATTGGGCAAATGTTAATTCCTTTGTCTGTGCCTGCGCACTCACTATAAACAACAGCCCCAATACAGAGCTCGTCCATTTTTTACTCATAATCCACAAATTGATGAAGTTACGAATATAGGAATTATCCCTTTAATGAAACCATGTGGACAATATTTTTAATGATTTGCATAATATCGGTTATCCCTTACAGATGATACCCTGCCTAAAGGGAGTCAGAGATTCACAAAGAAACGGCTATAAAAGTTCTCCGTACCTATCTCACATCTGTGAGTCATTTTAAAAATAAAAAAGCCACTTTTAGAGTGGCTTCATATCATCTTTCATATCACGAACAGTTAAAAAGAAAAATCATCTTTTTGAATGTACCCGTTATCTTCATATGCGACGTCTTCTTGACCGGGCTCGTAACGTTTTTCCACCACTTCCTGATTGGCTTTGATATAATCCACGACCTCACTCAACCCTTCAGCGAATTTTTCAAAATCTTCTTTGTACAAGAAAATCTTGTGCTTGATAAATTGACCATCTTCAAAGCGTTTTTTGCTCTCTGTAATGGTCACATAGTAATCGTTAGAACGAGTTGCTTTTACATCAAAAAAATAAGTACGTTTCCCGGCTCTCACCTTTTTTGAAAATACCTCTTCACGCTCTTTGTTTTCAAAATCTCCCATTAGTATTGTAAGTATTTAAGTTTAAATGCTTTTTCAGTCATAAATATATAATAATTAGTTTCATCCTGCAAAATTTTATTGAAAAAATATTTAAATGTGCGACAAGATGTCACGCACAAATAGTTTATCTTCAAAATATCGACGTAAATGCCTGCCTTCGCCATGAATCGTCCAAATCTGTTTTGGTTGGACCTGCGTAACAAAATGCAGAATATCCTTCCAGTCCACGTGATCCGAGATATACAGTTCGATATCATTCTGTTTTTGCAACCGTTCCCAACCCGAGGCAAAGGCTTTAAGGACGTTCTTTGCCCTAAAATAGCTGTTGAACGTTAGTGGAGGCACCAGATAGATTTTATTGGCCGTGCCGTCTTTCATGGCTTTCCTATTGTAGAGTGCATATTTTAACGCCACATGGCCGTATTGATCGTATAATTTGTGAATAGGGTAGATTTTATGGTGGACCAGCACCTCTCTTTCTGGCAGATGTTGATTGATCATTGCTGTTAAACGCTGTGCCTTCCCTAAGGTATAACAGCCCAGCATGATATTGCTTGATCTACCCCGAAGTTTTAATATCTCTTCTTGTGGGTCAGGATGAGAGATACCCGGCTCAGCAAAAGTCGATTCGGTAATCAACACGTCCGCCCGTACCACCTGTATCGGCTCACAGGTAGGATCTGTCTGCAATTTATAGTCGCCTGTATAGAGATAGGCTACTCCCTGATAGCGCATATATATCTGCGCCGATCCCAACATATGCCCGGCGGGGATAAAGCATACTTCTACCTCTCCTAAGCGAAATATTTCCCCAAACGGCACCACACGCATGGCCATCTCAGGCATTTTCGGAAACTTGTTCTTCATCAAGGCAAAAGTTGCTTGAGTAGCAAACATTTGCCCGTGCCCCGCTGTAGCATGGTCGCCATGTGCATGTGAAATTAAATTGACGGAAACAGGTTGCATCGCATCGATATAAAAATTGCCATACCGACAGTAGTAGCCTTCTTTTTTCCGTACTAAAAAATCTTCTATGATGTCTTTCATCGGTGTGTAAAAAAGTCGGCCTCTTTAAACGACATATGCATCTTAGAGCCTGTTTAAATTTCATTTCCTGTTTTTTATTGTGCCTGACAAAAAACAGGAAGAAATGTTGCGAACCTACGGCTCGCTTGATCTTCTACCTTCTTTTCTACAAAAATCTTGCTCCTACGGAGCATTTTCAACATGATCCACGTTGAAAAATCCCATAGGGATTTAACATTTGTAGAAAAAAATGTCCAATAAAATAATTTGCTCCGTAGGAGCAGAACAAAAGAAGTCTTTTTTGCGGTATATCATAAAAAATCGTGCGCCAAAATTTAAACATGTTCTTACTATTTGGATTCTTTTAAAAATTTATCATGCAAATGCAACACTTGGGGCAACAAGGGCTTTACGCCATCGTTGACGATGATAAAATCGGCCAATTTCTCTTTATCTTTATCGTTCATCTGTTGCCTCATACGCTGTTGCACTTGTTCTTTACTGACATTGTCACGACGCATCACACGGGCCACACGTTCATCTTCCGGTGCCGATACCAAGATGGTATAATCTAATTTCTGATAGGACCCACTTTCAAACAGCAACGCGGCCTCCTTCAAAGAATAAGGATAAATCTGCGCGCGGCTCCAATCTTCTCCGTGTTGGATCACAAGGGGATGAACGATGCTGTTCAACCGCCGCAGCTTTTCCTGATCCGCAAAGACCAAGGAAGAAAGGTATGCCCTATCCAAAGAGCCATCGGACGAATATACTTCCTCTCCAAAAGCTTTGGTCAATGCTTCACGAAGCTGTTGGCTTGTGTTCATCAGCGCCTTAGCTTCCTGATCTGCATCATAAAAAGGCACGCCTAACGCCTTGAATATCTTAGCGACGTAACTCTTTCCTGAGCCGATTCCTCCAGTGATGCCAATTTTCAACCCCATCTTACTTGCGCACAAAAAAATCTACATTTTGGGGATCTATACTGACAATGCGGCAAAAATCCGGCACCTTTGTCAAAATAACTGCCAAGCTCTGCACTTTGTTTTCCTCCCAATTCTCCATATCGACAATGGCTTCAAAGTCACGTGAAGTCCATTTATCATAATCCTTTAACGATACCAAAAACGTAATTTTCACCTTGCTGGGTATGGTGCGCACCGAGGTGTATTTAGCCGCGTTCTCTATTTTGAGAGGCACCTCGATAATTTTTTCCGTAATCTCCCCCACCGGGATCACGATCTCCGCAAATGTCGGATATATGGTAATATTGTTTTTTTGATGCTTGTTTAGGTAAGCAACTGTCCGAATATCCGTTGCAATATCAGTCCCACGAATGGTGTCGGTTTCCAAATATTCGATATTGGCCACATCTTCCAACGGTCCGGTTACCGTAACATATTCCGGATTTGTTTTTGTTTCGCCGACAATACCATATTGCTTCTTAAAACGGATATTGTGCAATGACCTGATAGGGACCTTACGTTGGGTTTGCTTGGAAAAGTCAAAAAACAAAGTGTCTGGACTAACGCCAACCACCTGTTTGTCTGAAGGAAACTGTCGATTGATATACCCCAATTGATTGGTAAAAACAATGTAGCTCCTCGTTTTCAAACCGCTTAAATCTACCTGAATATGCGGGGTATCAGGCCGTAATCGGTTCAGGAATATCTTCCATCCGCTCATTTTCATCCGGATACTTACCGTATCGGACTGCAACGGATGGAATGCTTTCTGTTCGGGAATATTAACATATGAAATCCCGGCCTTAATCGTATAGTTCTGTGTGCTGGACACTGCAAAGAGCAACCACGCCATAAAGGAAATGATCAAACAGCGCAAAAATATTGCTATTTTACGTCTCCTGACTTTGCTAATCCGCGGTTGCACCATAAAGTCAAATATACATGAAGTTTTTTGAGCTTCACAAAGACATATTAAAATAGTCCATAAAAATGCCTTGGTTCGTGTATCCACGAACCAACAAAACATTCCGGTTCATGAAGACACAAACTAGGGCTGTCGAAAAAGCCTGACGTCGCCATCATTGCGAACCTGAGGAACAGCCTGTCCCGGAAATCGCATACGCGTCAAGTTAAGAGCGGGCTACTAAACACAAAAAGCCACTCTTTTTTGTGAGTGGCTTTTTCCCAGAAAAACTTGCTGTTTACTTCTTTGCCACATCGCCATTCGCAACTTTAGAAGCATCCAAAGCTACGGCCGACTTGTCAAAACGGATTTTAACACCTGATCCTACATCTACCAAAAATGTCGTTTCGCTGACTTCCACGATCCTGCCATGGATACCAGCTGTAGTAACTATTTTGGAATTGACACCTAATTCTTCAATGTATTTTTTGTGTTCTTTCTGCTTTTTCATTTGTGGCCTGATCATGAAAAAGTAGAAAACGACGATAATCAAGATAAAAGGCAAAAAAGTCGCAAATCCTCCTCCTGGTGCTGCTTGCAATAATGTTGTAATCATATTGAAAATTAAAAAGTTAAAATTAAAAAGTTTGAAGTCTGAAGTTAAAAATTAAAAAATCTAAATATTGGTCATGGCCACCTTATTTGGGCAGCACTTCTCCTTTCAGTTGCACAGTCATGATGCCGTTGTCGGCATTCGATGCAATGCTGATAATCTTTTGTTGTTTGCCCACTTGATTATTGCTGTCGAACTTGACCTTGATCTCCCCGGTTTTTCCGGGCAATACCGGGGTTTGTGTGTAGGAAGGAGTTGTACACCCACATGATGCCGAAACCTGTGACAAGATGATGGGCGCTGTACCTGTATTTTTGAATTCAAAAACATGTTCGACGATCTCGCCTTCTTTCACCTGTCCGAATTCATATACGCTTTCATCAAATTCCATTCTTCCTATACCGTCCGTATTGCTGGAAGCAACTGCCGTGCTGTCCGTTTCTGATGTTGCCACATTTTTATCTGCATTTCCGCAGGAAATGAAAATGGCCATTACCAAACCTGAAAAAATAATTTTAAACATATTCATCTGATTAATCCTTTAATCCCCTACCTTGTTTTTGTATCCTTTTTTGCTGTGATAGATCTACTAAAATTTTATCCAAAATACCGTTGATAAAGGTATTGCTCTTGGATGTGCTGAATGCTTTCGAAAGCTCGATATACTCGTTGATAGTCACTTTCACCGGAATTGTCGGAAAGTTGAGCAACTCACAGATTGCCATACGCATTAATAGCGTATCAATCAATGCAATACGGTCAGCTTCCCAGTTTTTCGTTTTGGCGGAAATCATCTCTTGGTATTCACCTCCATAGCGAATGGTGTGCTTAAGCAAGTCTATGATAAACTCGCCGTCTTCTTCCCAATTTGGTGTTAAATCAGCCAATCGATTCTGTGCCGGATTTTCGCTGCTGAAATTTTTAAAGGTCTTGGCTATCATCGCCTGAAGCACCTCTTTATCCACGGGCCAATTGATAAAATTGGCTTCAAACACCTGCTCTATCTCTGGAGATTTTAAAATAATCTTTTTGAAGATAAATTTAATGATGTCTTTTTCTACCGCAATAGAACGATCCTCTTGCTGCAGGTAAGCCAAATATTCCTCGGACTCCTTAAGCTGGGCAAAGGTCGAACGTACAATTTCCGGATCAAACGTCCAAGAAACGTTATACTTTTTTACACTTTCCAGATAAGTCCTGTTTTGCCGCAACGACTCGATAAACGTATTGGAATTCAATTTTGTCGTATATACCTTATCCTTTTCGGTTGGCAAGAATTTATTGGCTCGGCCTACCGCATCGATCAAAACATATTCTGCTACCTCGTCCAATAGATTTAAGGTCCATATATACATTTGATTGACTTCATCTACACTGTTTAAAAGCGCCTTTTCGAAATCTCTAACTTGTTTATTCTCCGATAAACTGTACGCGTAAAGCGTTTGCATGACTTTCACCCTCAGGTGCCTTCTGTTAAGCATAATTTAATTTAAAGAACGATTGTATTTTTTATTGTTTTTTGTTTAACTATGTAATCCTTTGTTTAACTGCCTAATCGCTTAACTGTTTAACCGATTAACCCCTCATTAACAATTAATCATTAACAATTTATAATTAATCATTATCTCCTATTCAATTTCTTGATGTCAAAGATACGCTTTTCTGCCAACTGTGTGGCAGCTTCAAACGTTGTAATGTTGTCTTCCTTCGATTTTTGGATGACATGACGTGTAGCATTGTAGATGTTTTTAACCAGCGCTTCTGTACGATCGTTGCCATACCCCTCCAGCTCGGAGAAACAGCTAATCAATGCTCCTGCGTTAATTAAAAAATCAGGTGTGTATAGAATATTATGTTCCTTCAGCAACCTGTTTGTTACCTCTTCATTCTTTAGTTGGTTGTTGGCCGATCCGGCAATAATCTTACAACGCATACGCGGCACCGTGTCGGGATTGATTGTGCCACCCAATGCGCAAGGTGCATACACATCAGCATCCAACTCAAAGCTGGTGGCATACGTAATGGGCTCTGCCTTGTATTTTGCCGCGATTTTCATCTTGCGTTCTTCGGTCATATCCGAGACATACACCCGTGCATTTTCCGAACGAAGCATGCTAACCAGTTGTTCGCCTACACTTCCCACCCCTTGAACGGCGATCTTGCGTCCCGCTAAACTATCATCGCCATACAATTCCTTGATGGCTGCTTTAATGCCATAGAAAACACCTCGAGCCGCGAAAACCGTGGTATCGCCTCCACCATTCAACGATGCCGGTAGACCTGCCACGTAATTGGTTTCGGCTAACATATATTCCAGATCCTTTTGCGTGGTGCCAATATCAATGGAAGCGATGAAGTTTCCATTCAACCCTTCTATAAACTGTCCAAATCGGCGCATGAGCACTTCACTTTTATCGGTACGGTTGTTACCGATAATAATGGCACTGCCCCCACCTAGATTCAGTCCTGCCAAGGATGCTTTATAGGTAATCGCCTTGGACAATCGCAAGGCATCGTCTATAGCCTCGGATAACGATTCGTAGGGCAACATGCGCACCCCACCAATAGCCGGCCCCAATGTGGTATCGTGGATGGCAACAATGGCTTGCAAACCGACTGAAGCATCGTGGCAAAAAAAGAGGTTCTGGTGACTTGACACACCCATCTTTTCAAAAATAGAAGGATCGTTTACTCCCATGATATGCAGTGTTTGCTTCTCTATTTTAATTTATTGCAAAAGTAGGAAATATTTCGTTCGTATGTTTTTATTCTTTCAATATTTGTCGTAATTGCATTCCACTGACAGGAAACGCAAGTATCGATAAAACATTTTCAAATTTTTAGCCTTACATTTGCTAGCGATGAAAGAGTTGGCATATCTTAACAAGTATTTCTATAAATATCGTTGGTACATTATCCCCGGCGTATTGTTTGTCATCATATCGAACTACTTTGGGATACTTCCGGCAAAAGTTATCCGCGAGGCGTTCGACCTGGTGAAAGAAAATATCGACCTCTATCGTTTGTATGACGGATTTGAAAGGCAGGATTTGGTATACAGCGTCTTTGGCAGCAGTTTGCTGTTCTTTGGCTTTGTGGTACTCGCCCTTTCTCTCCTTCGGGGCATCTTTCTTTTTTTCATGCGGCAAACGCTTATCTTGACGTCGAGACACATCGAATACGATCTCAAAAATGAAATATACGACCATTACCAACAAATGGACTTTTCGTTTTTCAGGCGCAACAATACCGGAGACATGATGAATAGGGCCACCGAAGATGTCAACCAAGTGCGCAACTACCTTGGTCCGGCCATCATGTACGCTATCAATACTGTGGTATTGTCCATCATGATTATCTATGCCATGTATGCTGTCAATCCCAAGTTGGCCACCTATTCCCTCTTACCCATTCCTATCCTATCGGTGATCATCCTTTATGTCAATAAGGTTATCAACAGCAGGAGTGAAAAAATCCAACGCCAACTTTCCAAACTTTCTTCTTTTGTGCAAGAGACATTTTCGGGAATCCGGGTTATCAAAACCTATACACGCGAAGCAGAAAAAATGGAAACCTTTGCCCATGAAAGCAATTACTATCGCAAGGTTTCATTAGATTTAGTACGCATACAAGCTGTTTTCTTCCCGCTCATTATCTTTTTGGTAGGCTTCAGTACCATTATTACAGTATATGTAGGTGGTATAGAAGTCAACAATGGCACCATCACTGCGGGAAATATCGCGGAATTTATCATCTATGTCAACCAACTGACCTTTCCGGCCATGTCTTTGGCTTGGGTCACATCGCTTTTCCAGCGGGCCGCGGCGTCACAGAAAAGAATAAATGAGTTTCTGAAAACCACTTCTGATATCCCCGATGGGGATAAAAAAGTGGAATTGAAAGGCAATATAGAAGTCAAAAATCTCACTTTCACCTATCCCGAAACCGGTATTACAGCCATTCGGAATCTTTCGTTTCGCATTCCACAGGGCAAAACGATGGCCATCATCGGAAAAACGGGGTCAGGAAAATCGACCTTAGCCAATCTGCTATTGCGCATGTACGATGCGGATCAGGGTCAGATCAGCTACGACGGTATTCCGATCCAGCACATCCAAATAAAATCGTTGCGGGAACAAATCGGTTTTGTACCGCAACAGGTTTTCCTTTTCTCAGACACCATCGCCCGCAATATTGCTTTTGGTATGGACACTGTGGAGATGGATAAAGTGGAGCAGGCCGCCAAGGATGCCGCCGTTTACGAAAACATCATCCGGTTTGAAAATGGATTTGAAACATCTATTGGAGAGCGGGGGATCACTTTATCGGGTGGACAAAAACAACGTGTTTCCATTGCACGGGCATTAGTAAAAGATCCCCAAATACTGATTTTCGACGACTGCCTTTCTGCCGTGGACACCAAAACCGAGGAAGAAATCCTTCATAATCTCAACAGTATCATGAAAGACAAGACCACCATCTTCATCGCGCATCGTATCTCAACCATCAAGAATGCCGACCATATCCTCGTTTTGGACCAGGGGAGCATCATCGAACAAGGTACACACGATGAATTAATGGCCTTGGAAGGGGAATATTTCGAATTGCACGAGAAACAATTGCTCGAAGCAGAATAATTTTCCGAAAAACCCACGGTTTTCTCTGATTTTATCCTTATTTTGGTCAAAACGAACCAAAAATGCGTCATCTATTTTTTGTATTATGCCTTTGTGTAGCACACACGATGTTTGCACAGGAATATGATTTGCCTGCTATTCATTTTAGAGACATGATCACGGATTATGTCTCCGTTGATTCAAGTGCCGAGGCCGTTGCCATCAAAGAAATCGGGAAAACCGAGCTCGAGCCTGTGGAAGCCGACAGGGCGCTCCGTGTCGTGCACTATTATACTGTCAGGATCAAAATTTTAAAAAAGGAAGGTGCAAACCGGGCAAACTTCACGATTCCCCTATACGCTTTTGGTAAAGATTTTGAATATATCAGGGACATCGAAGGCGTGACACACAATTTGGAAAACAATAAGATTGTTTCCACGCCACTCACCAGCAAAGCCATCTTTTTGGAAAAAACATCTCCTTATCTCCAGCTTTCCAAGTTCACGTTGCCCAATGTGCGAGAAGGTTCGGTCATTGACATCAAATACCGCATTTACTCCCCGGATATCCTCAATTTCAGAACATGGAGATTTCAGTCCGATATTCCGAAAATATCCAGTGTATATACTGCCATCATGCCAGCAACCTATCAATATCGGGTAATATTGAGGGGGCCCTATCAATTAACAGACACCAAATCGGAAATACTCCGGTCTCATTTCCTGCTCAATGGCGTTCGGAATGACTGTTCCAAAATAACCTACATCATGGATTCCATCCCGGCATTTATCGAAGAGGATTATATGTTGGCTCCCAAAAACTACATTTCGGCGGTATACTTTGAGTTAGAGCAGTTCTATTCTACAAACGGTGGTAAAACACAGATTACAAAAGAGTGGAAGGACGTGGACCGTGAACTGCTAACCGATCGTTCGTTTGGCGGGCAAATAAAAAGAGAAAGCGTGTTTAAAGAGATCATCCCCAGTGTAACGGTACAAAAAGAGACGGATCTGGATAAAGCTAAGGCTATATATGCATTTATCAAAAAGAATATCAAATGGAACAGAGTGTATGGTAAGCAGGCCCAACACGGTGTAAAAGAGAGCCTTGAAGGCCACATCGGCAATATCGGCGATATCAATTTAAGTTTAATCGCCGCACTTAATTCCGGGGGCATCAAGACTTATCCGGTATTGGTGTCCACCCGTGAAAATGGACTACCCAACGATTTGCATCCGGTTATTTCAGATTTCAATTATGTGATCGCCGCGGCAGAAATAGACGGGAAAAACTACCTATTGGATGCTTCGGAAGCCAACATCCCCTTCGGAGAGATTCCGCTACGTTGTGTAAATGACAGGGGAAGAATCATTTATTCCAGAAAATCATCCGAATGGATCCCACTAAAGAATGAACAGGCATCCATGATCAACTTCTCCTTTATAGGCGATATAGACGAAGAATTCAATCTGAAAGGAAAATTGACTATCTCTTACAAAGGACTGGAGGCTATGCGTAAAAGAAATGAGATATCGTCATTTTCCAGTGCAGAAGAATATTTTGAAAAAATGAACGACAAGACTTTTTCCTTCGATATCGAAAACCCAACAGTAGAAAATTTGAATAATCTGGATGAATTTCTGTACGAGCGCATGGACATTCAGCTGTCACTTAGCGACTACGTGCAACATGGGAAATTTCGTTTTAATCCCATATTCATCAGTCGGACAACCAAAAACCCATTCAATCTGTCAGAAAGACTCTATCCGGTGGATTTAGGTGCGCAACGACATGTTACCCATACAGTGTCCGTTCAGCTTCCGCCAGGTTTTACCTTAGAATCTGCTGTCAAAGACGCGAATCTCAAGTTACCGGGCGACGCCGCTCGTTATTCTTATATGCACGAATTTGAAGACAATCGGCTCACTATGAAACAGACCGTCTTGCTCAACAAGGCCATCTATTCTTCGGACGAATATTTCTATTTAAAAGAGTTTTTTTCGCGTATTATCAAACAGCAGGAACAAGAATTTATATTCAACGCGAAACCCTAATATGCTTTTCAATTCATTTAACAGATAAAAGTATTATTTTCGGAGACGAAAAGCCTCGGTAGATAGTTTCCCCGAAGCAGTGAAAAAGAAAAATGTATAAATATTCCATTGTCCTGATTCTCATCTTTTGCTTATACAGTAATCTGTCTGCACAGCAGATTGTCATTCAAGACACGGTTAGCACGAAAGAAACAAAAGACACCACACGCTATAACGTTAACCACTTATATGACATTGGTGATGGCATAAAAGATATTGGTCGTTTTATTCGTCGTGACACGACACATAAGATAGCGAAGAATAGATCAGGCATTTCCATCCTGCCGAACATCAACTACAATCCAAGTATCGGTTTTCAAGTGGGGGCAAAAGTAGTGGGTGGGGTGTATTTAGGCGAACGGGAGAACACAGCGATGTCTACTTTTGCCACAGCTTTGAACTATACTACTCGGGGAATCCTTTTCGGCTATCTGATGCACGATACCTACACTTCCAAAAACAAGTGGAACCTGAAAGGTGGCCTTATGATTGCCAAAATGGTCGGATTAGACTACGGTATGGGTATCGGCAATGCCATCGAAACGGATATTCCTGAAGAACAGACATTAAACAATCCGGAACGCACACGCTTCGTCAACCAATATACAGTCTATAGCTTCAACGAACGGATCTACAAAAGACTGTTCCCGGGAATGTTTGTAGGCGCGGGCGTATTCATCGACCTCAAACGCAACATACATACGGTTGGCAATCATGAACGGACTCCGTTGGAAGTCTATAGCCAGCTCACGGATTACAACCCGCAGGAATATAATAACAACGGGCTGATGTTCAATTGGCAGTATATGACACGTGACAACCCGAACAGTGCCTACAAAGGCATCTATACGGACATTGTGCTCCGCATGAGCCAGGCGTGGATGGGAAGTGCACAAAGTGCCTACCAGCTACAAACTGATTTCCGGAAGTATTGGCAACTCTCCACATCTCGTCCGAATCATGTGTTGGCCTTTTGGCATTGGGGCTCGTATAACTTGGCCGGTCAGCTGGCCTATCTTGATCTTCCCGGAACCGGAAAAGATTCTTTTGCACGGGTAGGTCGAGGCTACACAAACGGCTATTTCAAAGGAAATTCCTTTTTCTATTCGGAAGTGGAATGCCGATTTCCTATCCTGCGCAACCAATTCTTGAGTGGCGTGGTGTTTGCTAACGTTCAGACAGCTGATGACCGTTTGGGAACAAAACTGTTCCAGCAATGGCAACCTGCTGGTGGTGCCGGATTGCGTGTCCTGTTTAACAAAGTGACGCGCACGAACCTCTGCATTGACTATGCTGTTGGCAAGTTTGGCCAAAAAGGATTGTTTTTAGGGCTGAACGAAGCGTTTTAAATCCATCAATCATTATTCCGTGGTCTGTAAAAAAAGCTCCGCCGGTAGGTCAAAATAGTCTCGTAAACGTTTAGCCATTTTAAGCGTCAAGTCCCTTTTACCAGATAAAATGGAGGAAACATAGCCTTTGCTCCCTATAATGGATTCCAAATCTTTGTTTTTCAACCCTCTTTCTTCCATTTTCTCCTTAATAATATCCAATACATCCGCTTGGGGCAAAGCGTAATATCTGTTATCATAGTCTTGTATGAGCAAAATAAGCAAAGATAATTCGTCATGCTCTAAACTATTAGGCGCAGCATGGAATATCTCCATTAAGCGTTCGCTTGCCCGATTGTAATCCTCTTCTGTTTTTAAAATTGTCCAATTCATCACTTATTTGCTTTTTCGAAAATGATTGATGCTGACATCAAATCTTATTGTTTCCACATCTATCTTATCATATTCTTCATGTGTACCAAACCAAATCACATAACAGGCTTGTTGAATAAAATTAACCGACACAACCAATCTGTAATCGTTTCCCTTGATATTGAAAATCACTCTGTTATTTCCAACTACACTCGCATTTCTATAAACAGCTTTGATAGCATTAAAATTTTGAAAGTCGATTTTAGAAAACTCATTTTCCCAAGCAATCAATGCTTTTGCCGATAAAGGATATTTATCAATATAGTAATGTATCGTTCTCTTAACCAATACTTTCATTATACAAACATACAAAAAGTTTACAATATGTAAACTTTTTCAATCAAAATTGTAAACTAGCATCTTGTTAGTAGAGATATCAAATAAGGCAAAAGGTAGGATAAGCCCCATTACCTTACAAAAGCCTAAAGACATGAAAGGTAGATAGAAATTCGTATCTTCGCTTCCAAGTCGGACAAAAACACTATCATTTCATGCTTCGGACCTTTAGATTGTCTCTTATTTTTAGCATCTACACCTTGCCTTTATATCTTTTCAGTCAAACGATAGACAGCATTTCCGCCAAGCACGAAATCAATCCCGTGGAGGTAAATGCCTATTTCAGCCAACAACCAATTTTGGGCCTGACTGCCGCTGCACAAACCATTGGCTCCGGTCTTATGGAAACACAACAGACCACTACCCTACTGCCAGCGATAAACACAGTAGCCGGTATCCGCATGGAAGAGCGTTCGCCGGGGAGCTACCGTCTGGCGATGCGTGGCAGTCTTATCCGTTCGCCGTTCGGCATCCGTAATGTCAAAATATACATCGATGAGTTTTCCTTTACCGACGCAGGAGGCAATACGTATCTTAACCTGATTGATCCCGCATCGCTATCGGCTGTCCATATCCTAAAGGGACCGGACGGTTCGCTTTATGGTGCCAATTCCGGAGGAGTGATCCGCATACAGCCCAAGGGTTTGGGGAATGACGGCAACCAAAGCTCCTTGCTTTTGAGCGGTGGATCTTTCGGCTTGTTTCAGGAACAGCTTTCCATACAACAGAAAGCAAATGATAACTATAGCTTTGCCTTTGACCAGTCCTTTACCCGTTCGGACGGCTATCGCGAAAATACCGCCCTCAACAAAAAAACTTTTCAAACGGCACACCGCTGGAAATATTCCACGCATAACGAAATCAGGCTTTTTGCTTTGTACAGTGACTTGGGCTATCGCACACCGGGCGGTTTAACAGATGTCCAAATGCAGGAAAACCCAAAAATGGCTCGTCCGGCTGGCGGACCAAATCCTGGGGCAAAAGAACAGCAAGCAGGTATCTATAACAAAACATTTTACGGAGGAATCGCACATGAGACCCAAATCACCGATAAACTATCGCATAGCATCAGTGCATTCGGCTCGCATACCAATTTGGAGAATCCGTTTATCACCAATTATGAATACCGAAAAGAGCAAAATCTTGGCCTACGCACGTATTTTTCCTATGAACATGAGCATAAGACTGCCTTTCAATGGCAAATGCAACTGGGCCTGGAGACCCAAAAAGGATGGAACCGAATCGACAATTACGATAATAACGGCGGTACGGCCACTGATTCCCAAGCCAAGGATAACTTAGACAACACGCAAAGCAGTTTCTTTTACCGGGCAATGGTCAGATTATATAAACGCTGGACAATCGAAGGATCTATAGGTTTGAACCAATCTAGAATAACCTACAAACAACGCTTTCCGGAGGTGGAAAACCCAACCGGAAAAATTGATTTTGTCCCCGTCTGGATGCCGAGAATGGCCACATCTTATTCATTTACGGAAGGATTAGCCATTAGGGGATCCGTTTCAAAAGGCTACTCTCCACCCACCATCGCCGAGGTCCGTTCTTCAGACAATAGTATCAATACGGAACTAGAAGCCGAGACAGGCACAAATTACGAGGTCGGCGCACGCCTCGAAACCAACAACAGACGGTTTGTAGTCGACCTGAGCGTGTACCATTATGATATGAACGACGGCATCGTCCGGCAATTACGCGAAAACGGAGCAGAATACTATGTCAATGCCGGTGAAATAAAGCAAAAGGGTGCTGAAGCTTCAATTTGGGCTTCTCTGTTGAACGCGCGTCAAAACAGGTTCATACAGACACTGAACCTACAGTCCGGTGCCTCCTACAATCACTATCGTTTTGGAAAATACACCGTAGGTGATAACGATTTTTCCAACAACAAGGTGACTGCCGTGCCGGATTGGGTATGGACGAATGCACTGTCCATCACATTGCAGAAACAATTTGGCCTGAACATTTCCCATAACTTCACATCGACCATGCCGTTGAACGATGCCAATACGATGCTTTCAGAAAAGTTTCATTTGGTACAGGCGAAAGGATTTTGGAAGTGGCAACGAAAAAACAATCCACACCTCCAATTCTTTGCAGGTGTGGACAATCTTTTGAACGAAAGCTATAGCTTAGGCAACGATATCAATGCTTTTGGAAATCGATTTTTCAATCCGGCCCCTACACGGAATTATTATGGCGGGATAAAAATTACTTGGTAAACTTTCTGAGTTTCATCAATCGCCAAATTTTGTCGCTAAACAGCACAATCAGCAATACGTACACCAACTGTGAGAATAGAAGAAGATTACTTTTCACCGCTTCCGATGCGCTGACACTTGTTTTGACGAAATCCGCAAGCAAATAATTGAATCCCATGCCAAACAGCGTTCCCAGCACAAAGCAAAGCAAAGCATATTTCCTTGTCTTGGCAACAGCTGCTTTTTCCCGCTCTACCTTTTCAATTCGGCTCATCAGCCTTTCCTCAAAATCGGCAAAGGGCATTTCCACTTTTGCCATTTTCATCATTTCTCTTAATTTATCATCATGATGCTCCATCATACGCTCCTTTCATGAGTTTAGTGAGTTCAGTATAAAGTCTTTTCCGCGCACGAAATAAAACTACCTTGGCGTTTGCATGAGTCCAGCCGGTTATCTCACAAAGCTCCTGTATCGATACTTCTTCAAGGTAGAACAGCCTTAACGCCAAACTTTCGTTGGCCGGAATCCGCAATAATGCCTCGTTCAGCAACTGTGTTTGCTCCTCACGAACAAGTTTGGTAAAGGCATTATCTTCAAACCCCACGTCATGGCACGTCAGCTCAAGCTCCACCGATTTTTTCCGCAAGGATTTATAGGCGCAATGCACAACTATACGATATAGCCACGTGCTGAATTTGGATTGCTTCTTAAAATTGGCCAGCGATAGGTAACATTGCACAAAGGCCTCCTGTGCCACTTCCTCTGCCAGATGTTCCTGCTTCACGACAGCGAGGGCAACAGAAAAAGCCATGTCTTTATAGGTTTGTATAAAATACCTAAAAGCATGGCCGTCTCCGGATAAGAACTTTTCGATATAGAGGTTATCCATCTATTGTTTTGTCCTTATCGTCAAATTTGTCAGCTATAAACAGGGATATGCCTACACATAGGGATATAACGCCAACGATGAAGAAACCTGTCCAATCGGTGTTTATGCCAACGTAATTCCACTCGAACAAAAAACCGGTAATCAATGTTCCGAAAGCGAAACCGATGACAACAGTACCAATGCGTTTCCATGATTGCTTAACAGCAGGGCTACGCGGTATCGGGCCACCCAATTTGGTAATGGCTTCGTAGCGAAACCGGCTTACAAAATAGACACATAAGGTGACGCAAATAAAGAATGCGATGGGGATAAATACAGCTATTGTTTTTTCCATGATTTTTATCTTTTATTAGATAAGTACCTTGAACCAACAATAAGGTTACAGAAAAACTAGAAAAAAATCAGTTTTCCAATTCCATTAACCTTTCCAAATGATGATAACCAATGCCAAAATAATCCTTGATGGATGTAATCTTCGTCAAAATTTCTTGCTGTCTTTGCGTATTGATAGTTCTTTTCTCTCCGACCACCAGTACATTTTTAGGGGTATGCGCGTCGGATACAAACTGAAATGCTTTGGTTTGATAACCAAAATATTCCATCACCAGGGCACGTAGTCCATCTGTCACCATTTCAGCTTGGCGTTCCATGAAAATGCCGTGCTTGAGCAAAAAATCAAGATCATTTTTAACTTTATTCTTTTCCATTTCCCGGCGAATCTGTTTGTGGCAACAGGGCGCAACAACGATGAGTGCGGCGTTGTTTTTTATCCCCTTGGCTATCGCATCGTCCGTAGCCGTATCGCATGCGTGCAAGGCGATTAAAATATCAAGGTTCTTTTCCGGTTGGTAATTCTCAATCGTCCCCTGCATGAAAGACAAATCTGTAAAGCCTGATTTGTCAGCAATCTGATTGCATAAGTCCACCAAGTCCTGACGGTATTCCACGCCAACGATCGACACTTTTTTAGCAAGTACATTGTTTAAATAATCGTACAAGGCAAAAGTCAAGTAGCCCTTACCAGCCCCCATGTCCACCACCTGTAACCTATCTTTAGAAGGCAACTGTTGTAACATGGAACTCAATATTTCAATATAATGGTTGATTTGCTTCCACTTGTCCTGTGCATTTTTGAACACCTTCCCGGTTACATCCGTCAATCGCAATTCTTGAAGATAGACCTGATGGCTATCCTGCAATTTGCGTTCTTTCAATTTATCGTGGCTTAGCGATGTCGGTTTCTTTGCCGTTGGTTTATCCTTTTTCAAAAACCATTCCCCTTTCTTATGCAACTGGCACGATAGGTTTTCAGTTTCCGTAAATAAAGTCGCCACACGAAAACCCTCTACTTTCAAGAGGCCTTGCATTTCGATAATGCCGGTATCCATTTCAAAGTTTTTGGTAATGTCCTTTGTCTTATAGCGAAAGACGAAAGACAATTTCTTTTCCCGTTTAATCATGACCGGCTTGATATACACATTCTTTAAGTAAAGCTCCGTTCCATGATAATCGCCTAAAGAAATCTTAATCAGTTCCCCCTGTTGTATGGTTTCCCGAACATGATCAAAAAAAGAGGCATAATAATCCATGGCACAAAGATAGTTAATTCATAGAATCTTTAAGATTTCGCTTTATCCTGCTTAACTTTGTCCTATGCAATATCCCAAAATCAAAGCCGTATTTTTTGATATCGACGGAACCTTATTGAGTTTCAAAACACACGAGATCCCTGATTCTACACAACAAGCTATTCAACAACTTCAATCGCAGGGCATTAAGGTTATCGTATCGACGGGTCGCTCCATCAATAGCATTGACCACATCAAATTTCTGGATTTTGATGGTTTTATTACTTTTAATGGCGGTTATTGTGCCACAAAAGAAGAGGATATCCTGTTTAAGCAGGCCATTGACCCGCAGGATATACAAGCCGTGATAAATTATGCTCAAGAAAAACCATTGAGCTTTTCTTTCATGTCTGAACAGGAAATTACCATCCACGACGTCACGCCCGAGATTGCCGGCATGTATGCGCATTTAAACCTACCTATTCCGCCATTGGTGGATATGGACAAAGTCGATATCTCAAGCGTACTACAGACCAACATCTTTTTAGGACCGGAGGAAGAAAAAGCGTTTATGGAGGAAGTCATGCCTAATTCGGCGGCTTCACGATGGACACCATTATTTGCTGATGTCAACCCCAAGGGACAAAGCAAACGCGTAGGAATCGATATATTCTGTAAATATTTTGGTATGGATATCGACCAAACAATGGCATTTGGCGATGGAGGTAATGATATTACCATGCTTCAACATGTAGCCGTTGGAGTGGCTATGGGAAATGCCAATCCCGAAGTAAAAGAAATTGCCAACCACATTACCACAGATGTTGACCATGACGGCATATGGAACGCCTTAAGGCATTTTAGGGTGATCTAAATTTTATGTGGCGACGCACGCATTTCAATGCGTGCGTCGCCACATAAAAAAACATTACGCCACCGGGCTGTGCTTCGCCGCCAAGTACCGCTCGGCTTCCAATGCCGCCATGCACCCCGTACCGGCCGCCGTAATAGCCTGGCGATACACGTGGTCCTGCACGTCCCCACAGGCGAATACACCCGGAATATTGGTTGCCGTACTGTCTGCTTGGGTAAGCAAATACCCGGTTTCGTCCATATCCAAGATTCCTTGGAAAAGCTCCGTATTGGGTTTATGGCCAATGGCCACAAAGAAGCCCGTAATGTCCAAATGGCTAGTCACCTGTGTCTTATTATTGATTACACGAAGACCTGTTACGCCTGTTTCATTTCCTAAGATTTCTTCCGCTTCGGTGTTATACAGCACGTCAATGTTCGGTGTGTTCATCACACGGTGTACCATAGCTTTTGAAGCCCTAAATTCATCCCTACGCACCAACATATAGACCTTACGGCACAGCTTGGCCAAATAAGTTGCTTCCTCTGCGGCAGTATCACCGGCACCTACAATGGCTACATCTTGCCCTTTGAAGAAGAAACCATCACACACCGCACAGGCTGAAACACCGAAACCGTTATATTTTTCTTCCGACGGTAAGCCCAACCATTTGGCAGTTGCACCCGTTGCAATAATCACCGTTTCAGCCACAATCCATTTTTCGCCATCGATTTGCACTTTGTGTAGCCCTCCGTCGTTGGAAAACGCCACTTCTGTAGCATAGCCAAAACGCACTTCTGTGCCGAAGCGTTCGGCCTGCGCTTTTAAATCCTCCATCAACACGGGCCCGGTGATACCTTGCGGATAACCCGGAAAATTATCGACTTCGGTCGTTTGTGTCAATTGCCCACCTGGAACAATACCTGTATAAACAACCGGTTTCAGGTCGGCTCTCGCCGCGTAGATGGCGGCCGTATATCCTGCCGGACCGGATCCAATAATTAAACATTGTAAATGCTCTAATTCTTCGTGATTCATGCTATGTTACGTAAAAAAGTCAAAATTATCCAAAATGTGTTCGCCAAAGATCGATTAAAAATAATAACGATTAAAGCGTTCATCCTTATCTCCCAAATTTGCCTTGCAAAGCCTTTAGCATGTCCGTTGTAATCGGCTTTGACGGTTCATTGGACTTTTTTTGTTGTTGTTTCGGAGAAGTTGTCGCACGCTCAGCTTGTTTTTCTTTATTCTTTTGATGGCGATGCTCGTTCCAAAGGTTCTCCAATACTTTTTTTGTATATAACGGAAAATCGCCATTCTGCATCCAAGCATAATAACTTGGCTCGATCTCAAATATATCCGTTACTTTCCTGCCTTTGTGCTTGCCAAAATTAATAACAGGATCACCGTCCTCATCGTATACCAGTCTTCCTGCAAAATCAACGGGTTTGCTAAGGTTGGTAAATTCATGAAGGGCCTGTACATCGTTCACAACAGGTTTTGACACCTTTCCATGTTTATCTTCAAACGCTACATCTTCATATTTAGCCAACTGCGCCTTCAGCACCTCATAGGTGGCACGAACATCCGCCTCTGCCGTATGCGCATTGTCTAAATTCGTATTACAATAGAATTTGTACGCCGCTTTCAATGTCCGTTGCTCCATTTGATGGAAGATATTCTGTACATCCACAAAAGCCCTCCCTTCCAATGAAAAATCAACTCCTGCACGCAAAAATTCTTCCATCAGCATAGGCACGTCAAACTTGTTGGAATTGTAACCTGCAAGGTCTGCATCAGCAATAAAATCAGCAATTTCTTTCGCCCGTTCCTTAAAAGTAGGCAGATCCTTTACATCCTCATCATAAATACCGTGAAAAAGCGATGACTCCACAGGAATAGGTCTCTCTGGATGAATGCGCATCGTCAAAACTTCCTCTTTCCCTCCCGGTGAAACCTTTAAAATCGCAATTTCAACAATACGATCAATAGCGATATTCACCCCCGTCGTTTCCAAATCAAAAAAAGCCAGAGGGCGTTTTAATTGTAATTCCATTTAATTTAAAGTATGAAGTACAAAAATACAAAACTCTTCCCGTTTAAGGGCAAAAAAAATCCCCAACGCTATGTTAGGGATTTTTATGTCGTTAAAATGTTTGCTTATCCAAGTACTTTTTTCAATGTATTGACTTGATGGTCCACCAATTTCTGCAAAGGTCCGGAAGCCATCATCTTCATCATCATATTCAATTCGGCTTCGATAACAAAGGTAGACTGCGTGATACCCTCTCCCCTTGCTTCTACTTTCCAACGTAACGTAATGGGAAAAGGAGCTTCCTCTGCCGGAACACAAACCACCTCTTTATTTTCGATACGCTGTCTAATCTTTAACGCCAATTTAGCCATATTCTTAATGGTAAATCGTGCTTCATCAGCTGTCGATGACCAATTATAGATGTTATCTGGCATCAATTGTTCATGATTGTTCAAATCGGCCAAAAAGGCATACACCTCTTCAAGAGGCTTTTGAATATCAACGTGGTTTTGTATGATTGTCATCTTTATTATGTATTAAGAAAGTTGTTCCGAAGACCAATTTGCAGGATCTGTACGCCAATTTTCCAATAATGCCATATCCGATTCCATCACATATCCATTGTTAACCGCTACCTGAATCAATGCATCGTAATTGCACAAGCTGAAGAACGGACATTTAGCCTCAGCGAAATTATTCACTGCCTCATCAAAACCATAGGTGAAGATAGAAACCAAACCGACCACGTTGCAACCAGCCCCACGGAGAGCTTCCACCGCTTGGAGGCTGCTTTTTCCGGTAGAAATCAGATCCTCTACAACAACTACACGCTGACCGCTGACCACTTCCCCTTCAATAAGGTTTTGACGACCATGGCTCTTGGCACTGCTGCGCACATAGGTAAAAGGCAGACCCAAATCTTGCGCCACCAACGCTCCTTGAGGTATCCCAGCCGTTGCCACACCGGATATCATTTCCACCGCCCCAAACTCATCTTGAATCAATTGGGAAAGCCGTTGACGGATGTATGTTCGAATAGCCGGATGCGATAATGTAATACGATTATCACAATAAATTGGAGACTTCCAACCCGACGCCCATGTAAAAGGGTTTTTAGGTTGCAATTTTATTGCTTTAATTTGCAATAAGGATTCAGCAATTTTTTGTTCAACCTCAGTAATATTATTCATGGCGCAAATTTATAAAATTTATATGAACGAATCTCAGCTAATTTTAGCCGATTTTCTTCCAAAGAAACTCACATCCGTTCAAACAATTGGTTTACAAGACATTGACTTGGAAAAACTTTTCAATGCCTCCAAAAGCAAAGCAACAAAGCAAATCACCTATCTGTACATACATCCGGATATTGAAAAAGTCTTCAAAAGTCTTTTACAAAAATCAACTATTATCAAAGCAGCAGGTGGTGTTGTCAAAAATGGCGAAGGGCAGTATTTATTTATCCACCGTTTAGGAAAATGGGATCTCCCGAAAGGCAAAGTGGAGAATAACGAGAAAATGCGGGATGCTGCCCTTCGCGAAGTGGAAGAAGAATGTGGCATAAAAGTGGATTACCTAGGCCCCAAAATCAGCACGACCTACCATACTTATGTAATGCGTGGAAAATTTGTGCTGAAACAAACCAATTGGTACGAAATGGCTGTCAACAAAGTACCCAAGCTCGTCCCGCAAGCGGAAGAAGACATCACAGAAGCCAAGTGGTTAGCGTCTGAAGAGCTGGATATCGTAACAGAGAACACCTATCCTTTGATTCTAGAAATTATTGATAAGCTATAAGAATTATCGATAGAAGAAAATCAGTAAAGAAATGGCGTGTCGATAAAGCGCTTATCATCAGGGCAGACCTATCTACAATTGTTTTTTCAAGGAGTAATGTAGGGTAATTCTCAAATTAACATGTGGTTGCGCTACGCTTACCGATAGTGTGAACAGATTTATGCAAATATTTTCGTAACTTACACCTTTCAATCTTGCTGGTTATGAAACGATATACGATTGCCATAGGTTTGTTGATGTGCTTGGCATGCCAATCCAAAACAGAAAAAAAAGTAGACACAGACTATCAAACAACAGATGTAACAGGTATCATTAAAATGGAATCAGGCATTGACTATAGTGTTGCCGAACAATTCATTAACGACTACGTGGTATTGGAAAGCAATGATGTTGAACAATGGGTTCAAAACCACACGTTGCTAAGCAACAACTTCAAAGCACGCTACAGCGCACTTATCGACTCTGCGAGAAGGGCTGAACCCGAAATAGGTTTAGGTTTCGACCCTGTTGTAGATGGACAGGATTTCCCGAACCAATTGTCCATTTTGGAAATCGACTCTTTGAATGGCTATGTTACGTTACAAGGAGTCGATTGGGAAGATTTTCAATTAGTGATGAAGGTTATCTATGAAAACAACCAATCGTTAATCGAGGGTTCGGGCATCATCAACATTCCGGAAGGCAAACAAGCCACGAGATAAAAATATCACGCAAATTTTTAGCGGATGGTATTTCTCCCGCCGTTCCATGTTTAAGCTATATTGAGACGAACCCAGCGACAGTCATGCGACCAAACGAAAATTTCTGCATATGCTTCACAAGCCTTAAAAATCCATGCGTTGAATCCGAACCGCATTGAGGATAGCCAGCAGTGCGACACCAACATCGGCAAAAACAGCTTCCCACATGTTCGCCAAACCACCAGCTCCCAATACCAACACGACAACCTTTACCCCAAACGCCAACGTAATGTTTTGCCAAACAAGTTGTTTGGTTTTTCTTCCAATACGAATAGCCATCGGAATTTTGACAGGATTATCGTCCTGGATAACCACATCAGCTGTTTCGATAGTGGCATCGCTACCCAAGCCACCCATGGCTAACCCAACGTCGCTCAAAGCCACCACAGGCGCATCATTCACACCATCCCCCACAAAAGCCACTTGACCATATCGTTCTTTTATTTCACTAAGCTTTTGCACCTTGTCATCTGGCAACAAATCGCCATAAGCATCTTCAATACCCAGTTGCCGTGCCACATCGGATACCACCGTGCGTTTATCCCCGCTAAGCATCGTTGTGTTCACGCCCAAATCCTGTAATCTTTTGACCGCCTCTTGGGCTTGCTCCTTTATTTTGTCTGCAATGGTGATATAACCTTGATATGCACCATTCAACGAAATAGCGATGGTGGTATGTACAATAGAAGAAGGATCCATATCGTAGCGAATGCCAAATCTATCGAGTAATTTAAAATTCCCGACCAAAAGCTCCTGTCCATCGACCATACCTTTAAGACCGTGCCCAGCAATCTCTTCCACTTGTTCCATTGTTATCTGCAATCCACTATTACCTGTATAGCGATGGATAGCCGTGGCTGCCGGATGGGAGCTATTCGATTCAAGAGCATCTACCAGCTTTAATAATACAGCTTCTTCGACCCCTTCCTGCAATTGTACGTCCTGCACTTCAAAAACACCTTCGGTCAGTGTACCCGTTTTATCCATGACAACCTGCTTGGTATCAGCCAAAACATCCAAAAAATGACTACCCTTGACCAATATCCCATGCCTACTGGCTGCACCAATTCCTCCAAAATAACCCAACGGAATCGAAATGACCAAGGCACATGGACAAGAAATCACCAAGAAAACAAGCCCACGATACAACCACTCGTCAAAGGAATAATCGGCCACGATCAATGCCGGTAAGGCTACAATTCCGATGGCCAAAAAGACCACAATAGGGGTATAGATTTTGGCAAATTTGGAAATAAACAACTCCGTCGGTGCTTTCTGTGTAGTGGCATGTTGTACGAGGTCCAAAATTTTGCTTAGCTTGCTGTCTTCATAAGCAGCGGTGACCTTCACCTGCGCCACTGTTTCTAGATTAATCATCCCGGCCAATACCACCTCTCCCTGGGTTTTGGTGTCAGGTTTGCTTTCGCCTGTCAGCGCTGCCGTATTAAAGGATGCCGTATCGCTCAACAACTCGCCGTCTAACGCCAATTTCTCCCCCGGCTTCAACAAAATAACATCGTCAATTTCCACTTCTCGGGCTTTTACGATTTTCGGGGTATTTCCAACCAGCAACGTTGCCTCATCCGGCCGCTGGTCCAATAGACTTTTGATATTTGCTTTTGCCTTGCGGACGGCAAGCGACTGAAAGTTTTCGCCAATGGTATAGAACAACATAACAGCCACGCCTTCGGGATATTCGCCGAGGACAAAGGCACCAACGGTGGCTATTCCCATTAAGAAAAATTCAGAGAAAACATTGCCTTTCGCGATGTTTTTGACGGCATCTCGGATGACAGGTAAACCTACCGGCCAATAAGCCAGCAGATACCATATGAATCGTATCACTCCCTTGAACCAATCTGGTTGCATAAGCTGATCAAAGCACAGCCCCAGCAAGAGCAGCAACAAACTGACTATAGCGGGCATAAACAGTTTTACAATCTCTCCTTGTGCCTCATGGCTGTGTTCATCATGTTGACAGGTATCGCAACACGACGTGGAATTTTCGGCTACAAGGCAATTTTTCTGCGTCTGTCCACAGACTGTACAAAAACCTCCTTCAAATAGATGTTGATGGCTCATATAACGTACTTTTTCATTGACTTAACTTTAAACCCGTTTGGATAAGCCTAAAGAATAAGCTTAAAGATAGGTACTCTAAAGAACAATGACAAATAAGGATAATTGGCGACAGGGCAAACGTATCTGTCCATATCTGATATAAGCAGTGACGGTGTAGCCCACTCTTCCTTCCTTAGAGGTAAAGGGGAAAAAATCAACAAAGCACTTGTTTTCAACACCTTAATCTAAAACCCCTCTCCCTTTCGGAAGAATAAAAATTAAGATGTGTTTGCTCTAGGATCGGTATAGACTTCCGAAGTTTTCAAAACTTCAGAAGTCTTTAAAGAACATTTAAAGGGAAGAATTGGATAGAGAATACAAAGTTAATTCAATTCAAACTTATAGCCCACTCCTTTAACTGTCGCCACATAGTTTTCGCCAATTTTTTCGCGCAACTTTCGGATATGCACGTCGATGGTACGATTCGTCACCACCACAGAATCTTCCCATATGGCTTTTAAAATCTGTTCTCTTGTATATACTTTGTTAGGCTTGGAGGCAAGCAAGTACAGCAGTTCAAATTCCTTCTTGGCCAACACGATTTTCTCCTCGCCTCGATATACCAAAAAAGAATCTCTGTCGATGACCAAATCCATGATTTCAACCTTATCTCCTGTCGCCATATTATTTTCGGGTGCGTTTCGTCTCAATATAGCGTTGATACGGCTCATTAGTGCACGGGGTTTGATCGGTTTTGCGATATAATCGTCTGCTCCAACATGAAATCCAGCAATTTCGGAATATTCTTCGCTCCTTGCGGTCAAGAAAACTACAAACGTATGCTTGAATTCCGGCATATTGCGCATCAGCCGACAAGCTTCTATACCATCCATTTCAGGCATCATCACGTCCAAAATAATTAAGTCAGGGTTCACCTCTTTAGCTACTTCGATACACTCTTTGCCATTATAGGCACGATAAACCTGATAACCTTCTTTGGTGAGGTTGTACGCTATCAAATCAACGATATCATGCTCATCGTCCACCACCAAGATTTTTTGTTTTGCACTCATGCTTATTTTTTTGCTAAAGGTATGTAGTCAATGGTAAGCTAAAATTAACGCAATATTATTAAATTGTTAACACTTAACAGAAACTAAACATCTACTTAATTTAGCGTCTGTTGCAGAAACTGTTCCAACTCTTTTCCACGCAAGTTTTTGGCGATGATTTTACCATCAGGATCAATCAAATACGAAGTGGGAATAGCCTTGATGCGATAGGTAATAATGAGGTCCGAACTCCATGCCTGCAAATCCGAAACCTGCGTCCACTCCAACTTATCGTTTTGGATGGCACGCATCCAACTGCCCGGATTGCTGTCCAATGAGATGCCCAATATGGTAAAACCTTTATCCTTAAAGGCATGGTATTGTTTCACGATATTCGGGTTTTCCTGTCGGCAAGGCACGCACCACGAGGCCCAAAAATCAATCAACGTATACTGACCCCTGAAATCTGAGAGCTTAATAGGTTTATTATTTGGCGTGAACGATTCAAAATCAGGCGCAGGCTGACCGATAGCCAGTTTTTTCAGCTTGGCTGCTTCTTCTTTAAACTGTGAAACGTAACGATTTTCTGTAAACCGATTTTCAATTTCAGCGGCATAGCGAATAATCTCTGTCTCGGCAATTTCCGGATCCAGTGTGCTGATCGCATAAAAGCCAGCAAGGTTTTTGTTGGCATTGGCAAATGCAACAGCCTGATGTGTATACTCGGCCAACTTGTTCTTAAACTCAGTTAGATACTCGTAACGCAAACTTTCGATCTCTTCTGCATTTTTGCCAGCGGTAGCTTTGGCAAAAGCCCCTTGCAACGAGTCTTGCACAAAATCTTTTCGACGCTTAATAGGTGCGAAATCTTTCAACAGCAAGGACAATTCCGAACCTTCCACCGAATAGTTTTCAGGGTTATGCATGTCGGCAATAAAAGTCAATTTTTCTCCCGGGGTCAGAATCACCGGATATTTGTTGTTCCCAACAGCAATAGAAAGCAGTCGAGGTTGTGTCGCCTCTCTTTCAAACCGAAATTTGTTTCCGTCAGCCAAGTAAACGGAATCCAGCTTTCTGTCTCCTTCATAAAAGGCCACCACTTTTACGTTGCCAGGATTGTTGATTGTCCCCGAGACATGGATTACGTTATTGTTGGAACATCCCAAAACAAACCATAAACTCAATCCAAAGATAAACTTGCATATGTTATTCATATCTGACTTTTAATGTTACAACCTGTTTATTAATACATGACAAAAATAATTGTACAATTAAAAATGCGTTATTACGAGGAAGTATGACGGCCACCGAAGGTAACTCCAACGGAAACCAATCTGCATTTTCAGCTCAAATAGATTGCATCGCCCTCGCTCTTCGGGTTCGCAATGATGAGAATAGTATTTTTGTCATGTACTGAGCTTTCTACTTCAAAAATTCCTTTGCCCGTGCAATGGCTTTTGGCAGTCCCTCGCTCAATTTACCTCCCGCCGTGGCAAAGAATGGTTGTCCGCCACCGCCACCTTGAATGTCCTTAGCCAAATCCTTAACAATCGCTCCCGCGTTCCACCCCCTTTCTTTAGCCAAATTGTCCGAAATAGCCACAGTAAGACTCGGTTTTCCCTCAAAATCAGCTCCTAAGACAACAAAAACATTATCTCCGCCCCCCTTCATCGCATAGGCCAATGTCTTGACGGCATCAGCATTCGGAAGATCCACAATGGTAGAAAGGAAATTTACGCCATCAATGTTTTCTATTTTAGCCTCCAAATCATTTTTAAGTGTCAACGATTTTTCCCGAATCTGTTGTTCGATGGCCTTTTTCAAATCGCTATTTTCATCAATAATCTTTCCTAGAGCCACCACAAAATCTTTTGGATTGTTCATCAATTCGCGCATTTTTTCCACCAAATCAAAATGCTCGCGAATCACGGCAGCCGCCTTTGTTCCGGTAATGGCTTCGATACGCCTTACTCCTGCCGCAACAGCCGACTCGGACGTGATCTTAAAGAAACCTATCTGCCCCGTAGCTTTCACATGCGTACCTCCACAAAGCTCTTTAGAGAAGGCGTCCTCAAAAGTAATTACACGGACATAATCGCCGTATTTTTCACCAAAAAGAGCTGTAACGCCTGAATCAATAGCCTGCTGAAAAGGTACATGGCGCTCTTCCTTTAATGCAATGTTCTCCCGAATCTTGGCATTGACAATATCTTCCACCTGCTTGATCTCTTCCGCCGTGATCTTCGCAAAATGCGACACATCAAAGCGCAATACATCCGGAGAAACCAAAGATCCTTTCTGATTGACATGATCGCCTAAAACCTGCTTCAGTGCCGCGTGCAATAAGTGTGTAGCCGAATGGTTGTTTTCAGTGTCCAAACGTTTTGTCCTGTCAACGACCGCCTTGAAATCACCTTCCAACACAGGGGGCAACTCATTTACGAAATGAATAATCAGGCCGTTTTCTTTCTTTGTATCGGTCACAAAAATCTTTTCATTGGCTTCCGAAATCAACACACCTGTGTCGCCAACCTGTCCTCCTCCTTCGGGATAGAAAGGCGTAACAGACAGCACCAATTGATACTGCTCTTTCCCTTTGGCTTTTACTGTTCGGTATTTCAGGATTTGAGTTGTTGCCTCCAAATAATCGTAGCCCACAAATGCTGTCTCCTCGTCTTCATTGATAGTTACCCAATCACCCGTATCGATAGCCGTCGCTGCCCTTGAACGGTCTTTTTGTTGCTGCAATGCCGTTTGGAAACCTTCCATGTCTACTTTCATCCCCTTTTCCCTCGATAGCAATTCGGTCAAGTCTATGGGGAAACCGTATGTATCAAAAAGCTCAAAGGCAAACGTTCCATCCACTTCTTGATGATCGGACACATAATTTTCAAATCGCTGTATACCTGTTGTCAACGTTCTCAAAAACGAGACCTCCTCCTCTAAAACGACCTTTTGCACAAAATGTTGTTGCTGTATCAATTCGTCAAAAACACCTTCAAATTGTTTAGCCAATAAGGGAACCAGCTCATTGATAAAAGGAGTTTTAAAGTCGAGAAACGTATAGGCATAACGTACGGCTCGACGTAGGATACGACGGATAACATATCCCGCTTTATTGTTTGAAGGCAATTGTCCGTCTGCAATCGCAAAAGCAACTGCCCGAATATGATCGGAAAGGACCCGCATGGCAATATCCGTTTTTTCATCGGTGCCATAAGTAATTCCTGATTTTTCGGCAATAAATTGAATGATCGGTTGGAACACATCCGTATCGTAATTAGACGTTTTGCCCTGTATCGCTCTGACCAAACGTTCGAATCCCATTCCCGTATCGACATGTTTGGCCGGCAACGTCTCCAAACGACCGTTCTTTAGCCGATTGAATTGCATAAATACCAAATTCCAGATTTCGATGACTTGCGGATGGTCTGCATTTACCAGTTGCTGACCGCTGACCTGTTGGCGCTCTTCATTTGGGCGCATGTCGTAATGGATTTCGGAACAAGGGCCACAAGGTCCCGTCTCGCCCATTTCCCAAAAATTATCCTTTTTGTTACCCAATAAAATCCGGTCTTCAGCAATAAAATCTTTCCAGATAGCGTATGCTTCCGCATCACGTTCCAACCTCTCTTGCGCATCGCCTTCAAAAATCGTTACATATAAGCGGTCTTTATCCAATTGGTATACTCCTGTCAGCAACTCCCAAGCCCACGCGATCGCTTCTTTTTTGAAATAATCCCCGAACGACCAATTGCCCAGCATTTCAAACAACGTATGATGATAAGTATCTATCCCCACTTCTTCCAGATCATTATGCTTACCTGACACCCGAAGACATCGTTGTGTATCTGCCACACGTGGATATTTTGCTTGTGCTTCGCCTAAAAAAATATCCTTGAATTGGTTCATGCCCGCATTGGTAAACATCAGTGTCGGGTCGTTCTTCACAACGACTGGTGCTGACGGGACAATCTGATGTGATTTATTTGCAAAAAAACTTAAAAATGCCTCGCGTATTTCTCTACTGGTCATAGAATGCTGTACTAATTTTTTCAAAGTGCAAACTTACTCAAAAATGATGGCTCTCACAACGTGCAATAGCAGAATAGGCTTTTATGTGCTGCTCAGACAAACCAGCCAAAGCTTCTCCATTTTTAAAATCACCATTTCCTATAATTTACCACTTTTTTTTCCTATTTTTATGGAGTAACACAGCAGATAGGTACATGAAAATATTAGTTCCAACGGATTTTTCGGAAAATGCTTTAGCTGCGGCGAAATATGCGGCCACTATATGCGTTAAAAACCACTACAATTTGCATTTGCTTCATTGCTATACAGCGTCTTCGGCTGGGTTCAGCGAAGCGGATGATACACCGGAAACAGATGATTCTACTGTACTGAAGGCAGACATTCTCATTAAGGAATGGGTATGCAAACTGCAAGAGGCATTTCCCTCGCTATTGATCTCCTTTCAAAATGAAAGAGGGCTATTGGAAGAGACTGTTCCACGAGAAGCCAAGCGATCGGATTATATAGCTATTGTTATGGGCACTACAGGGGCTTCCGCCAAAAAGAATGTCTTCTGGGGCAGCAATACAGCTCTTATCATGGCAAAATCCCCTATCCCCATCATTGCTGTACCTGCCAAAAAAGTAGAAACAACACCTCAAAAAGTTGGCTTGTTAACCAACTTTAAACAAGAGGAACTGGTTACCCTCAAAGAATTTTTACATATATTCAAAACACAGGTAGATCTGACACTCATTCATGTGCATAAGGAAACCGATGATCCGATAGACCTCCAAAACAAACTGGACTCTTGGCGATTTAATGTACAGGAGTTTACAGGCATGGCACATATTCACGAAATTGTCAAACCTATTATCAAAGAGGATAAGAATTTAGACACGGTACCAGAAGTTATTACACAGATCATTGACAACAACAACATCGATATGATATTGGTCTCAAAGAGTAGAAAAACCTTTTTTCAAAGACTGTTCACCTCCTCTGTATCCAAAGCAATGGTATTGGAACTTCACACAGCGGCTTTTTTTGGTAAAACAATCTAATGGCAACCTAGATAGTCAGTCTGTAACGGACCGCTAAACATCGACACCTTTAAAAATATATCAAGATGAAAAAAATATTAATACCAGTAGATTTTTCGGAGTACTCGCAAGCAGCCGTAGCATATGGTTGTCAAATCGCAGCACTTAACAGCCAAGAGATCGATTTTGTCCATATCTTCACCAGTCATTCCAACCTCTATGCCAATAGAAATATCAATCCCGATCTTGTGGATCCGGAAGTAGAAATAGCGAAAAAAAACATGGTCAAACTGTTGGAAGCAACAAGAGCAAAGTATCCTAACCTTATTTTTCACGAGTTTTTTAAAGATGGTAATCTTTATGAAGAAGTAAGCAAAATGACGGCAGCTTATAGTTACGATGCCGTCATCATGGGAACTAAAGGTTCAGCAGGCTTAGAAGCGCTGTTTTTGGGCAGCAACACCTATGACGTGATCTTGAACTCCAGAACACCGGTATTGGCTGTCCCAAAGGAAGCTAGTCTTTTTAAAAAAGATCGTGTGGGCCTGTTATGCAACTTCAAAGAAGGTGAAATCCAGGTCCTTTTACAAGCCATTGAGTTGCTCGGAAAAGATTTTGAACTCGTGTTGATCCACGTGAACAAAGACGATAAAGATATCATCACGATCGATCGTCAATTCAAAGATTGGATCGCAGAGATTATCCACAGAACAGGTATCCAAAACATATCCTACACGGTTAAACCACAGGTCCTCTATAACCGCACCGTCGAGAACATTTCTCACGCCATAGGCCAAGTGATTATTGATGAACAAATAGACCTTTTGTTAATTACCAAGAGCAGAAAGAGTATTTTCAGGAAATTTATAGGCGAAAACATTGTCAAAAAATTAGCCTTTCATGTTTCTATACCAAAATTTTTCGCACGCGTTAGCTAGAATAAATAATTTTCCTGTCACGAAAAACAGCATACAACTGGCATAAAGGGCTTTTGACGGAAAAATCGCCGGATGGAAATGATGCCCTCTTACTTTTATCGTTTGGAAAGCACATGGTTAACATTTATTTTTGCGAAACAAATTTAACATTTATGAGAACACGCAGCACTTTATCAATTTTAGCAGTGGCAAGTCTTGTCTCCTCTGCTACTTTTGCACAGGATAAATCGACCATCGACGGCACGACACCATTAGGGTCTATAGAAGCATACCGTACATGGTCATTGGGCATCAATGCCGGTGTACTTAATCAATCCAATATTTTAGGGTTTAACAATGCACCTTTTAGCAAATTGGAACACAACGTCGGTTACAGCGCTTACATAAAAAAGCAGATTTCACCATCTTTTGGATTGAAAGCCCAATACCTAGGCGGAAAAGTTAGTGGCATTAACGAAGTTCCCGGTGCAGCGACAGGCAGTATAAGCTCCTTCGAAACAAAAACACCTTGGTCAGCGGCGTTTAGTGGCGAATGGACCTTGGCCAATACCAACTGGCGGTTCTTCAACAGCTTTATTAAGCCCTATTTTGCTTTGGGTGTAGGCGCATTAAATTTTGAGGCTGCAATAGAAGATACAGAAGGCAACAAAACGACGAACAGCGCTACCACAAAACTGTACGTACCGTTAGACGCCGGTTTTAAATTTACCATTGCCAAAGGCATCAACCTCGATTTAGGTTATCAATTAAATTGGGCAAATCAACATTTTGATGGTCTGGCTGGTACGCAATACGGTCCTTATAAAAACGATCTGTTCTCCTATGCACACGCAGGCCTTGAATTTGCCCTTGGCGCAAAGCAAAAACCTTATTTGGGCAATAGCAATCCGGTAGCTACACTTGTTAACGATTATACTGCAAAATATGACGAATTAAAGGCCGAAAGAGATGCACTGCAAGCTTCTAACAATGCCTTGAATGCAAGACTTGACAAATTGGAGAGCGAATTGAAAGATGATGACGGCGATGGAGTGCCTAACAAATACGACAAATGTCCAAATACAGCATCTGGAGTAAAAGTAGACGGTTCGGGCTGTCCGCTTCCTGAAATGAAGCACGAAACAAAAGTAATCGAGAAAATTGAGAAAATCGTTGTCACCGAAGAGGACAAAAAAGTGGTAGACGAAGCCATTAAAAATCTGGAGTTTGATTTGGGAAAATCAACAATTCGCTCGACTTCTTTCCCTTCGTTGGACAAAGTGGCCGTTTTATTGATCGAGAAAAACTTCAGCTTAAAACTGGCCGGACATACCGATAACACGGGATCGCTTCAAACCAACCTGCGCCTATCAAAAGAACGAGCAGAAGCTGTAAAAGCCTATTTGGTATCTAAGGGAGCAAACCCATCGCGCATTGAAGCAACAGGGTATGGTCCAAACCAACCTATTGCCAGCAATGCCACCGCCGAGGGCCGACAGCTGAATCGCCGGGTGGAATTTACGCTATACTAAAACCCATCATTTTATACCGAAAGGCCGACCATTGCATTGCGTCGGCTTTTTTTATTTGACCTGCCATCAGTTCATCCTTACGCTCACCAGAACCGGAATGTCGACACAAAAAGCATTGATTATAAAACCAATTGTACAACTGCCAAGCGTTGTTATATTTTTTTTTAAAAAAGGTTTGGATATTCAAAAAATAACCGTACCTTTGCATCGCCTTAGGCAATAGAGCCTATTGTATAATTTATTTCATGAACCCATTTTTAGACTTGGGGATCCGTCATGAAGTTGTTAATGCCATCACTGAGCTTGGTTTCGAAAAACCATCTCCCATTCAGGAAAAAGCCATTCCTGTTTTATTGACTGGTAACGACGATTTTGTCGGATTAGCCCAAACCGGCACAGGAAAGACAGCGGCATTTGGTCTTCCACTATTAGAGTTAATTGACTTTTCTCAAAAGCATCCGCAGGCATTAGTATTATGCCCTACTCGCGAGCTCTGCTTGCAAATCGCAAAAGATTTAGAGATCTACGCCAAGTACATTGACAACGCTCATGTTGTAGCGGTGTATGGTGGCGCCAACATTTCTGATCAATTGCGTCAGATCCGTCGTGGTGTACAAATTGTAGTCGCTACGCCCGGACGTATGTTGGACATCATCGGCAGAAATGCCATCGACTTCTCCGGCGTAAAATACGTCGTATTGGACGAAGCAGATGAAATGTTGAACATGGGATTCCAGGAGGACATCAACAACATCCTTTCTGAAACCCCGGACACCAAGAAAACCTGGTTGTTTTCGGCCACCATGCCTAAGGAAGTCCGTCGTATAGCCCAAAACTATATGACCGATCCCCACGAGCTGACTGTTGGTACTAAAAACACCGGAAACGCAAACATTGAACACCACTACTATTTAATTAAGGCTAAAGATAAATATGCGGCGTTCAAACGTATTGTAGACTACTATCCCGAAATCTTCGGTATCGTGTTTTGTCGTACAAAAATTGAAACGCAGGAGATTGCAGAAGCTTTGGTTAGAGATGGCTACAATGCCGACTCTTTGCATGGCGACCTTTCCCAACAGCAACGTGATAAGGTGATGAAGCGTTATCGCGAGCGTAACCTTCAGTTGTTGATTGCTACAGACGTGGCTGCCCGTGGTATCGACGTCAACGACGTGACACACGTCATCAACTACTCTTTACCAGATGAAGTAGAGAATTACACCCACCGCTCTGGCCGTACAGCCCGCGCAGGTAAAACAGGCATCTCTTTATCTTTGGTGAACGTAAAAGAGCAAAGCAAAATCCGCCATATCGAAAAGATTATCGGCAAATCCTTCGAAAAGAAACAAGTACCTCAAGGTACAGAAGTCTGCGAAAAACAATTGTTCGCTATCGTCGACAAAATCCATAGCGTAGATATCAATGAGGACCAAATCACACCGTTCCTTCCAACAATTATGGAAAGCGTGCAGGATTTGTCTAAAGAGGACATCATCAAACGTTTTGCTTCTTTGGAATTCAACCGTTTCTTGGATTACTACAAAAATGCGCCTGATTTGAATTTGGACGCACGCGAAGGTAGCCGTAGAGATGACGGTGACAGGGATCGTGGCGAACGTAGAGGAAGCCGTTCCAACGGATATACTCGTTTATTCATGAACCTTGGAGCTGTAGACGAGTTTTCTCGTGGCGACATGCTTGGATTCATTTGCAACAATGCCAATATTTCAGGCAAATCGGTTGGCAAAATTGACATGAAAGGTGTATTTACATTTTTCGAAGTTGAAGATGCTGAAGTAAACAAAGTCTTTGAAGGATTCAAGGGCGTTGATTTCAACGGACGTCAAGTTCGCATCGAGGTTTCTGGTGACGAAGGCAGAGGCGAGAGCCGTGGCGGAAGATCCAGAGATCGTGGCGGAAGAGGAGACCGTAGAGATCGGCCTAGAAGCGAGCGCAGAAATGGCTCTGACCGTCGCGATCGCAGAGAAAATAGTGGCTTTCGCGATTTCTCCGGAAAACGTAGAGAGTCCAGAAGCAGATACTAACACGAACATTCGATTTTTTATCGCATAAAATAAAAGCGGGAATCCATTGGGGATTCCCGCTTTTTTGTCTTTGTTTATTTTTGAAACCCAGCAACTTCCCTGAAGGGACGACAAGATACTTGGAAAGCTAGACTCTGAAAAGACCTTTAAGATGCCGACAATTTCTCCAAAAATTTGATATAAGCATCCAAAGCCTTTAACAAAAACTTGGCAGTGTCTTCTTTGATCAATTTCCCATTTTCGTCAAAGAAATCCTGCACATTGGCCAGGTAAACTTCTGGTTGCTGAAGAGCCGGCATATTGAGGAATGTCAATGACTGGCGAAGGTGGTGATTCGCACCAAAACCACTGATACCACTAATGGAAGAAGATATGACCAAAGCTGGTTTCCCATCCCATACATTCGATCCATAGGGGCGAGATCCTACGTCCAACGCATTCTTTAGTCCGCCGGGTATCGAGCGGTTGTATTCAGGTGTGACGAATATAATGCC
>JBEBRE010000011.1:0-42069 GCA_040394995.1 Sphingobacterium wenxiniae | reverse complement strand
TCCCTTCATCTTATTTCAAATGTAATGTAAATCTCAGCAGAAATAAAAAACTAAAGTAAAAAATATCCTTTTAAGACATAAATATAAATTTTAGTGAAAAATAATATTCTTACGATAAGTGTTATAATTTGATTCAATATGTTTAAAAGCATTTTTGCACAAAAAAGCCCGAAGTTTTTACACCTCGGGCTTTTCTATTTTATAATCCTAATTTTCGCTTCTAACTTTCTGCACGAAGGATTTTCGCGGCTTCCACCATGGATTCCAAAGCTGCCTTTGTTTCCGGCCAAGCGCGTGTTTTCAATCCGCAGTCTGGATTTACCCACAGCTGTTCCGCAGGAACCACTTTTTTTGCTTTGCGAAGCAACTCTACCATTTCTTCGGTGCTTGGTACGCGTGGCGAGTGGATATCATATACACCAGGTCCAATATCGTTCGGATATTTGAATTCTCCGGCGAAAGCGTCCAACAGCTCCATTTGCGAACGAGAGGTCTCAATGGTAATCACATCTGCATCCATTGCCGCGATATCTTGGATGATATCGTTAAACTCTGAATAACACATGTGTGTATGGATTTGCGTATCATCATCCACATTTGATGAAGAAACACGAAATGCACGCACAGCCCAGTTCAAGTAATCTTGCTGATCGGCCTTGCGCAATGGAAGACCTTCACGAATGGCAGGTTCATCAATTTGGATAATCTTAATACCTGCTTTTTCCAAGGCCTGTACCTCATCTAAAATTGCCAAAGCAATTTGATAAGTCGTTATCGAACGTGGTTGGTCGTTACGGACAAAAGACCATTGCAAGATGGTTACTGGGCCGGTCAACATCCCTTTTACCGGACGCTCTGTCAACGACTGCGCATAGGCTGACCAACGCACGGTCATGTCGGCCGGACGGTAAACATCGCCATAAATAACCGGAGGTTTCACGCAACGTGAACCGTAAGACTGTACCCATCCATTTTTGGTGAAGGCATATCCCGCCAATTGCTCGCCGAAATACTCTACCATGTCGTTGCGCTCAAATTCACCGTGTACCAATACGTCAATATCCAATTGCTCCTGCAAACGGATAGTTCTTTCCGTTTCTTCAGCGATTTCTTTATCGTATTGCTCTTGTGTGATCGCTCCTTTTTTCAAGTCAGCTCTCCATTTGCGGACATCCTTGGTCTGCGGGAATGAACCAATTGTCGTAGTCGCAAATGCCGGAAGGTTAAATTTCGCTTGTTGCGCAGTTTTGCGAGCAGCAAAAGGAGATGTACGTTTTGCATCATCATCCGTAATATTTGCTGTACGTTCTTTTACTTCTGGTCTGTGGATCAACGGAGATGTACGACGGCTTTCTGCAGCCAATTTGTTCGCTTCAAAACGTTCAGCCGTTTTAGCATCCGCCTCACCATCAGCCAATATGGCCAAATCTTTCACCTCAGCCAGTTTTTGCTTGGCGAAAGCCAACCAATTCTTAACTGCAGCAGGTAAAGATTCCTCATTATCTTCATTATCCAAATCAAATGGTACATGCAACAATGATGAAGAAGGAGCTATCCAAACACGGTCAGCACCCAATGCATCCACCGCCTGTTTGATTTTTTTCAGTGAGTGTTCGTAATCGTTTTTCCAGATGTTACGTCCTTCAACTACACCTAAAGACAGCGTTAAGCTGGCAGGAACTTTTGGAAGAACTGTGTCCAATTGGTTTTCACCGCGCACTAAATCCAAATGAAGGGCGTGAACAGGTAGATTAACCGCTACATCTTCATTGTCGCGAAGTGCTTCGAAATAGGTGGCCACGACCAATTTAATGCCTTGGGCCGCAGCAGCAAGTTTTTCAAACACTTTGCCATATAGTGCCTTTACATCGGCATCTATATCCAACGCTAAATAAGGCTCGTCGATCTGCACATATTGTGCACCTGCAGCAGCCAATTTACCCAAAATTTCTTCATAAACAGGCAATAACCTGTCGATCAAATCGATGCGGTTAAAACCAGCTTCTTTTTCTTTACCCAATAAAAGGTAAGTGATGGGACCAATCAATACGGGCTTGGTCTCGATGCCCAATGATTTGGCCTCGTTGTATTCGTTCAGGAATTTCTCAGAAGTTAATTTGAACGTTTGATCTTTCGTAAATTCAGGAACGATATAGTGGTAGTTCGTGTCGAACCATTTTGTCATTTCCATGGCTGTCACGTCCACACCTTGCTCTTGAAAACCACGAGCCATCGCAAAATATAAGTCGAGGTTATATTGACGGTCGATTTTATTCAATAATGATTGATAACGCGCAGGGATAGCACCTACAGTCAATGACAAATCCAAAACTTGGTCGTAGAATGAAAAGTCGTTGGAAGGAATCAAATCAATGCCTGCTTCCTGTTGAGTCTTCCAGTTGCCTTCACGGATTTTCAGTCCAGCTTGCAATAATTCTTCCGCCGAAATCTTCTTGGCCCAATAAGCTTCATTGGCCTTTTTCAATTCGCGGAACGGTCCCACGCGTGGGTACCCTAAATTGTTTGTTAATAACATAAACGTATGGTAATAAATTTAATTTTTTCAAATTCTTTGCTAAGAGAAGGCCACAAGGAACAGTGATCTCGGCTTATCTTTCTCAACACGGTTGAGTAGAATGTAGCACCTTGTCCGGAGACAGGTTGCTAAGGCTTCATCGGGTCTACTCCCTCTGCCTTTCCCTATAAGCGGTGCTAAGGTAGGGATTTGATTTGTAAATCGCAAAGAAAATTTGAAAATTGAAGTGCTGGGCTCTTTTCAGTTTGTGTAGGCATCTACCACAAGGGGATAACCTCCACACACTTCTTGCATTGCACACGAATACCACAGGATGGATGTTTGTTATAAAGTTTGTAACTTTCGCTCCTGATAAAATGATTCATACAACATCATGAGCAAAAAAAATCCATTTACCTATCATACCAACTATCCATCCGTAGCTGATTTGAAAAAAAAGGCAAAATGCCGCATCCCTAAATTTGCATTCGATTACTTAGATGGAGGCTGTAACGAAGAGCTTAATTTGGCTAGAAATGAAAGTGATTTCGACCACATTTATTTAAAACCGAGGTATTTAGCAAAAACAGGCGATATAGACATGTCTGTTGAGCTGTTTGGAAAAAGATATAGCGCTCCTTTTGGCATTTCACCTATAGGTTTGCAGGGATTGATGTGGCCCAATGCTCCGGAAATATTGGCTAAAGCCGCGGCAAAGCATCGGATACCTTATACGTTAAGCACGGTTTCTACCTCAAGCATTGAGCGTATCGCCGAGGTATCAGAAGGCGAGGCATGGTTTCAGCTCTACCATCCTACGGAAGATCGATTGCGGGATGATATCTTGAGGCGCTTAAAAGAAGTGGAATGCCCTGTATTGGTCATATTGGTCGATGTTCCTTCCTTTGGTTTACGTTATAAGGAGATAAAAAGTGGTCTCTCTATGCCTCCAAAAATGAACATTTCCAATATATTGCAGGCTTTGGCCTGCCCGACTTGGGGCATAAAAACCCTGCAACACGGTATTCCTTCGTTTGCTACGCTGAAGCCTTATATGGAAAAAGGATTAGATTTAAAACAGTTGGGGCAGTTTATGAACAGAACCTTCACTGGCAAAGTGACCTTTGAAAAGATAAAAGCGATCCGGGATATTTGGAAAGGACCTTTGGTACTGAAAGGCATCGCGACAGAAGAAGATATGGCCGAAGCGATAGAATTGGGGGTTGATGGAGTCATCGTTTCCAACCACGGCGGTCGCCAAATCGATGCAGGTGAGTCATCTATCCGCTCACTCATTCGCCTACTCAAAAACCCGACTTACAAAAGCAAGCTAAAAATTATGCTTGATGGTGGCATCAGGTCGGGTGTGGATTTAGCCCGCGCCCATGCCGTCGGTTCTGATTTTAATTTTATGGGAAGACCATTTATGTATGGTATCGGTGCATTGGGCGATGAAGGAGGCGAACATGCCATCAATATGTTCAAGGCACAGCTCTATCAGATTATGCAACAGGTTTCCGTCGATAAAATCAGCCGTTTTTCCGAAAGATTGTTAGAGATTAAGGGATAAAGGATGAAAGAATTAAAGATTTCCGTCTTTTATCTTTGTTCCTTGCTCTTTTATCTTTGCTCTTTTATCTTTGTGTTATGATAATTGCTGAACGATACCACGACATCTCTTGTGGGCACCGCGTTGTGGGACACGAGGGGAAATGCTGTTTTTTACATGGCCATAATTACCGTATCCACTTCACGATTGCGGCAAATACGTTGGACGATGTGGGACGTGTAGTAGATTTTTCAGTTATCAAATCGACATTATGCCAATGGTTGGAAGAACATTTCGACCATAAGTTTTTGATATGGGAGCAGGACGAGCTGTTGCCAGAGTTGCAACATGTTGCAGGTGAAAGCCTCGTTGTCGTGCCTTTCAACCCTACTGCTGAAAATATAGCCAAATATTTGGTTGAAGAAATTGGACCAGGCCAGTTAAAGGAATTTACCGTGAAACTTGTCGCCTGCAAGGTAGAGGAAACGTCTAAGTGCTCCGCTACCTATAGTATCCTATAGGGTAATATTCAAAAATGCCTGCGAATTTCGCAGGTATTTTTGAATTTATGTATAGATTTGTTCTTTATACCAAAGGTTTCTCGCCTTTTATCAACTCAAAAATGGTAATTTCAGGTAAGATACCAACCCTTCCGGGATAACCTAAAAATCCGTAGCCCACGTTGACATACAGTTTCTGATCTTTTTCTTCATAAAGTCCTGCCCATTCGTCGTACACAAATTTGGCTGGACTCCATTGAAAATGTTCACCACGCACACCGAATTGCATACCGTGTGTATGTCCGGCAAACATGACGTCTACATCCGTATCCAATACTTGTGCCCGCCAATGTGAAGGGTCATGCGAAAGAAGCAGTTTAACAGGTGATTCTTCTGTGCCCATCAATGCTTTGTGTAAATCACCTTTTTTTGGGAATCTGCCCGTCCCCCAGTTTTCAACACCAACTACTGAAATCTCTTCATTATTGACTTTGATGGATCTGTTTTGATCCAGGAGCAAATCCCAGCCCATCACTCTATGTGTATCCTTCAAGTCCTTCAGGTTTTTGCGCTTGGTAGGAGAATCTTCCCGACCAAAATAATAATCGCCGTAGTCATGGTTGCCAAGCACAGAATAAACACCTAAATCAGCTTTTACTTTTGCGAAAATATCTTGATAATCCCGCATTTCGGAAGCTACGTTGTTTACTAAATCGCCCGTGAAGAAAACCATGTCAGGCTTCTCGCCTAATAGCATTTCTACGCCACCCAAAACAGCTTTTTTATTGTAGAAGGATCCTGAATGCACGTCTGAAATCTGTGCGATACGCATGCCATGGAATGACGTAGGCAAATTAGGCAGGTATAATTTCTGCCGTCTTATCTTATAGTCGTATCCTCCAGCGATCATGCCCCATGACAAAGGGAAGATAGGCAACGAAGCTACTAAAAGACCGGATTTGGTGAGAAATTCTGATCGGGTAATACCATTTTTCGGACGCTCAGGAAGTGGTTCGGACAAATCCTTCAGCCGATCCGGCAAATCTTCGCTTTTCTTTGGTGAAAAAAGCCGAGTAATCCATACGCCTCCCCTTCGAATATCATCTATCAGTAGGATAACGATAAAGATAAACTTGCTAATTGCCGTCATGAAGAAGGCTACCAAGATGATGGAACGGTACATCAACGGGATATTATATTTGGCCGAAATATATAAGCCAACCAACAAACCAATGGTATAACCCCACCATAGATAAGGAAAAAATTTACGTTTTACAAATTTGATTTTTGTTGCCCTGAGGGCAAAGAAAATATAAAAATCAAACAAAAAAAGCAATATTGCATTAAATACTAACATCTTCTATACTAATTATTTAAAGCCAAACGCTTAAGGACGCTAATCCATTTTGGATCGTCATTCAAACTTTCGACCATCGCCACTTCTTCTCCTCCCAGATCTTTAAACTCTTTTGCATACTCTACTTGGATTTCATCCAATGTTTCGATACAATCGGCGACAAAGGCTGGACTGAAAACCAACAGTTTTTTTACCCCCTGTTTGGCCAATTGATGCAAGGTGTCAGACGTATAGGGTTGTATCCAAGGGGTTTTGCCTAAACGCGATTGGAAACAAACCGTATAACGGTCCTCTGTCAAACCCAATTTGGCTACAATGGCTCGGGTTGTTGCATAACATTGCGAGAGATAGCAAAACGGGTTTTTCGTTACCTTACACTGATTGCATCCTGCATCAGGGCATTTTAAGGTGCCCGATGGATCGACCTTCCCCAATTGACGGACGGGCAACCCGTGATAGCTGAACAAAACATGGTCAAATGCTGCAAGATCATACTTGCGACCATGCGCCACAAAGGTTTCAACCATTTCATCGTCGTCACAATAACTACTAACGAAACTCACGGTCGGAAAGTATTGCCATGTGCGCATGATTTCCATCACTTTGTCAATGATGGATCCAGTTGTGGCTGAAGCATACTGTGGGAACAAGGGAATGACGCGAATGGATTCCAAGAACATACCCTCCATTTTTTTCAATGCCGTGGCGATGGATGGGTTTTGGTAGCGCATGGCCAATTCGACGTGGTAATCATCGCCAAGCTCTTGTTGAAGCATATCACGTTGCAACTCGCTGTAATACATCAAAGGAGAACCAGTGTCTGGCGCCCAAATGGTCTTGTAGATCGCTGCTGAACGTGGAGCTCTTCTGGGTACAATGATACCTTTTACCAACAGTGTGCGGCTGACATAAGGAATATCCATAACACGTGGATCCATCAGAAACTCCGTCAGGTACTTGCGAAGGTCGCTTGTAGTAGGTGCATCGGGTGTCCCCAATTGCACTAACAGCACACCTTTTGTTGCTCTCTTGCTCATTTGGTACAAAAATAAGCAAAATTTATAGCCAAATAGGAGTGGGGATAGAAAATGAAAATATCATGACGGACGTTAAAGTCGTTCTAAAGCCTGTTTTACCTCTTTCATCAACCACATCGGAGTAGATGTGGCCCCACAAATACCGACAGTTTCGTTTTCATGGAAGACCGTAGAATCGATTTCAGCGGGATCAGAAATAAAGTAGCTGTTGGGGTTAGCTTCTTTGCACACCTCGTAGAGGACTTTCCCGTTAGAGGATTTCTTTCCTGACACAAATACAATTTTATCATACTGTCGAGCAAAATCCCCCAGGTCTTCGTAGCGATTGGATACCTGCCGGCAGATGGTATCATTGGCCTTTACTTCATAGCCACGTCTTATCAATTCTTCTTTGATGGCGTAGAATTTATCCACGCTTTTTGTCGTCTGGCTGTACAATGTGAAGGATGGGGGCAATTCCACACTGTCTAATTCATCAATGTCTTGAAAAACCAGGGCCTCATTATTTGTCTGACCCTGTAAGCCAATTACTTCGGCGTGTCCGTGCTTCCCGAAAATCAGGATTTTTTCGTTATCATCATGGGAAGTCTTGATCCGATTTTGCAACTTCAGCACCACTGGACAAGAGGCATCAATCAAAGTAATGTTGTTTTCCAGCGCAATACGGTAAGTCTCGGGCGCTTCTCCATGCGCCCGGATCAGGACTTTTTCGTTGTTGAGTTTTGCCAAGTCTTCATGGCCAATGATGCGTAATCCCTTCGCTTTTAATCGCGCTACTTCCTCGTCATTGTGGACAATGTCGCCAAGGCAGTACAGATAGCCGTCCTCTTCGAGAATTTCCTCAGCCATATCGATAGCATATACCACCCCAAAGCAGAAACCCGAATCCTTATCGATCGTTACTTGAAGATTTTTAGACATATATACAAAAGTATGAAGTAAAAAGTAAAAAGTAAAAAAGTGACGAGTGTTTTCGTATGCTTTGCTTTAGTCCGAAATATTGTAACACCTTATTGCGAAATAAAGATTGCTTGGTGAAGCCAGGACACAGGGTATTGCATGATTCCTTGTTTCTTTTCTCCTTGTTCTTTGTTTCAACTTTTCCTACCTTTGCAAAAAATTTCAGTAACATGGCAACAAACAGAACGTTCACAATGATTAAGCCGGATGCCGTAGCAAATGGCCACATCGGAGCAATTTTAAATGACATTATCGCCGACGGCTTCAAAATCGTCGCCATGAAATATATTCAGTTGACAAAAGAAACTGCCGGAAGTTTTTATGCGGTGCACAAGGAAAGACCTTTTTATGGTGAATTAGTCGAATTCATGACCTCTGGTCCTATCGTAGCGGCTATCTTGGAGAAAGAAAATGCCGTGGAAGAATTCCGCAAATTAATAGGTGCTACTGATCCGGCAAAGGCCGTAGCAGGTACTATTCGCAATAAATACGCAAAATCTATTGATGCGAATGCAATTCATGGTTCAGATTCTGATGAAAATGCACAAATTGAAGGAAATTTCTTCTTCTCGCAGTTTGAAAGATTTTAATAAAAGAATTTGTTGTTTAATCGGTTAGGATATTTAACCGATTAAACGGCTTTTTCAAAACCACGCTTAGCCAAATACGCGTTCTCTTTCGCTGTCATCAATTCTTTATCTTCTTTTTTCTTGTCCAAGTAGCCACACAAATGCAGTACTCCGTGAATAATCACCCGGTGTAATTCGTCTTGTTCAGGCACCTTGAATTTTAGTGCATTTTCTTTAATGCGTTCAACAGATATAAAAATGTCACCTGCTATAACGGAGTCTTCCTCGGATGAATCGAAGGTCACAATATCCGTAAATGTATCGTGATGGAGATACTGTTTGTTGATTTCCAATAGATAGGCATCTGAACACAAAATAAAATTCAGCTCTCCTATACGTTTAAATCCTTCTGCTTTAATCGTATCGGCGACCCATTTCCGAACCTTTTGTTTATCCTTAATGATATAGGTTATGTCTTCGTTGAAGAAGAAAATATCTTTTAGTGCCATAGTGTCAAAATAATCTTGAGTCGAGATAAGACTGTAGAATAATCGTTGCTGAGATAACGTCTACTAATCCTTTTTCTTGTCGGCTTTTCTTGTTTTTGCCACTCTGTGCAATAACAGCAGAAGCCATTTTGGACGTGAACCGCTCATCGACTTCTGCAAGTCCGATATTCGGATATGTTCTTTTTAATTTACGTGTAAACCCTACAATATGTTGTGTTGATTCAGAAGGGGTGCCATCCATCTGCAAAGGCTTGCCTATGACAAAAGTCTCAATCTCCTCCGATTTCAGGTAATCCTCCAAAAAAGTCCATATCTGTGCAGGGTGCACCGTAGTAAGGGCAGTGGCAATAAGTTGCATAGGGTCCGTTACGGCAATGCCGATCCGTTTCGTTCCATAATCAAATGCCATGATGCGCATAACAATTAAATTTTATGCAAAAGTACGATTCCGAATCGAGCTTATCGAAGGTAAAAAGATGAAAAACGTGTATCTTTGATCAATTAGAATGCAGATATGAGATATTTTATCCTATGGCTTTGCGCTGTTATACCTATGTGTGTTTTGGCACAAGACTATTCTATGGAAATGAAAGTCTATCGACAACAAAAGCTCCAAAACTTGAGCCACGATGCTAAAGGGCCGATAGCCTCACAAAATCTAGGCTTTGTCCATTACTTCCCCGTGCAGGAAAAATACCGAGCTCAAGCTACTGTGGAATACCTTTATAACGAACCAACATTCCGTATGCCCACATCAGATGGCACTAACAAGGAGTTTAAAAGGTTTGCTTTACTTCATTTTACACTTCAGGATAAAGTATTCAACTTGACCGCTTACCAAAGTGCAGGTGTTTTTGTTCCAGACACGGGGTCGGAGTATTTATTTCTTCCTTTTCTGGATCTCACAACTGGAGAATCAACATACGAAAGTGGTCGATACATAGACATTAAAATCAGTGATATCAAAAATGGAAAAGTGGAAATTGATTTTAACAAAGCCTATCATCCTTATTGTGCCTACAGCAGTGGATATCGCTGTCCGCAACCGCCAAGAGAAAATTACCTTTCTATAGCCATTGAGGCCGGAGAGAAAAAATATGAAGGACCTAAACATCAACGCGAATCAGACAACAGTATGGCAAAGAATTTTAACAAAACTGAACAGAAACTGATCTTATCAGGATCGGAAAAGGATAAAATGTACATATTGCAAACGACTGTAGAGCGTGATTCTTTGATTCTCCGGGCCGTTTCTGAAGATATTAAGTTTAACGACCCGCTATTGCCAATGCTTTCCAGCCGAATGTTGGCAACAGTACAAGATCCCGATCATTCGGGCGTCGGTATAGCGGCACCACAGGTTGGCATCAACAAAAATGCTATTTGGGTGCAACGTTTTGATAAAGAGGGACAACCTTTTGAGTTCTATATCAATCCTAAGATTATTTGGCGGTCTAAATTGTTGCGCAAAGGAACAGAAGGTTGTTTATCCATTCCTGACCGCAAAGAGGATGTCATCCGGAACTATAGCATTAAACTACAATATACCGATAAACAAGGAAAAACGGCAGACGAAATCGTCGAAGGATTTACCGCTGTTATCTTTCAGCACGAGGTAGACCATCTTTATGGCATACTTTATCCTGACCGTTTGGAAGAACAATTGGAAAAGGATATCCTACCCCTTATGGACAAGATTGAATTTTCGATAGAAAAAGGAGAGGTACTCCCTTAAAAATAGAGCGTATCCGAGAGTCCCTGTTTTATCCTAACGTTCTACAATACGCACTTCGTAAAGTTTATTCCACTGTTTCCCGGTGACGAATAAGCGTTTTCCTACTTTGTCATAGGCTATTCCGTTCATCTCCTCGTCAATAGGTCCTCTTTTGGGATTTTTGTAAAGGCCGACAAAATTGATCTGTCCTTCTACAACTCCGGTTGCAGGGTTAATAATCACAACGATGTCTTTACCATATACATTGGCATAAACCTTCCCATCAATATATTCTAACTCGTTAATGTTGTTCAGTGGACCATTGTTATCGTAAACAGCAATATATCCTGTTTCTTGATAGGTGTTGGCGTCCAAAAAATACAGTTTATTGGAACTGTCCGTTTTTAACAGTTTTGTGCCATCATAGCACAAACCCCAACCCTGCTTGCTGTTTTGGTAATTAAAGGAGGACAATTGCTCAAATGATTTTTTATGAAAGACATAGCCTATGTTGTTCATCCAGGTCAGCATCACGATTTTGTCATCTACGATGGTCATCCCTTCTCCAAAATAGGGTTGTCCGGAAGGATCGTTGCCTGTGATTTCCTTTTTTTGTACAACTTTACCTGTAGTCAGTTCCACTTTCCGCAAAGATGTTATCAGATTGTTCCCCGCGCCGGTAGATTCATATAAAAAACCGGTTTCGTACTCCAATCCTTGTGTAAAGGCGGTCGTGTCGTGCGGGTATTCATTTACGACCTCAAAAGTATATTGTTTTGGCGAATCGGGCAGGATTGTGATGTTGCTGTACGCCACCTTTTCTTGCCCGTCTTTATACACCTTAGCTACCAAATTCCGAGCTCCCAATCCTATTTTCTCCGTATCTAGATTCGCGGCAGTTGTATCCTGCTTTTTATCTATAACTTGTCCGTCAACCGAATAGATCACGGAATCGATGGTGGTGTCGGGAAACTGCATCCGCACCAATACCTTTTCGCCATAGGTGACATGGTCTCCTGATTTCGGCGTCAAAAATTCAAATTTACTCTTTTGCGATTTACAACCGGCTACGATAAAGGCTATGAGCGCCATATAGCTTGCTAAGTGTTTTAATCTCATATTTTTCAATTCCTCGTCAAACGTCTATGTCCAATTTATGTTGGGATAAAGATAGTTACTTCACAACCGTATTCCCCAAATATAAACCCAATAATTTTTCTGCTTCCTTCAATTTTTGGTATTTGGACAACAAGATCTCCATATTTTCTGCGGTGTGCTCCTCTTTTAGCTCTTCACGTACCTTATACATGTCTTTTTCCACCTTTCTTTTTTTGATGCGATAAATGGCTTCAATGGTCAACGACTTCAAATGTTCCCGTTCTTCGCTAACATATATCTTCCGCTTATCATCATTCCAATTAGGGCTTAATTCATAAGGAGAAGATACACAACTGATCGCAAGTTCCTGCACATCTTTATCTTCGTGCGAAAAGAAAAACTTGGCTTCCGGTATCTCAAATGCCTTCGCCTTTTCTCGAAATACGTCCACAATATATGCACATGTCTTGTCCTCAAAAGTGACATCTTCCAAAGATACCAGTAGGTAGGCTACAATTGGCACATCACCATCGCCTTCCCATGTCACCATCTCGTTTCCATAATTGATCAAGATTCGAACAATCTCCCGCTCTTGCAATATCTCAGCGGTGACGGTTTGCAACTCCGGTAACGGTGGCGCTCCACTTTGCGTACGTTCCTCATCCGTTAAGAAAAAATCCGCTGGCGGGCCCTCTGATACTCCAGGCAATGCTGTATGCGTTCGCTGGTGCTGTGCCTCTTTCTTATCTTTGGCCTTGGCCTTCTCCAAGCGCATTTTGTTCAGCTCCGTCAGCAAGACACGTTCTTCAATATCCAACAATCCGGAACATTGTTTGATAAAAACCGATACTTTGATCTCATCCGGTATCAGCGAAATACTCTGTACAACCTCTCGAATTACTTCTGCCCTTTTTATCGGATCATTCTGAGCATCCTGTAACAAGATGTTTGTTTTATAAAAGATAAAATCCTGCTGATGGGTGCTGATATATTCCTTAAACGTTGCTGAGCCAAACTTTTGCACATAGGAATCAGGATCGTTTCCATCAGGAAAAAGCAATACCTTGACATTCAGTCCCTCTTCGAGCAACATGTCTGTACCGCGAAGAGATGCTTTAATACCCGCTGCATCACCATCATAAAGAATGACTACATTTTTGGTGAAACGGACAATTTGCTTAATCTGTCCAGTTGTCAACGAAGTGCCTGAAGAAGACACCACATTTTCTACGCCTGCCTGATGCATGGATATCACATCCGCGTAGCCTTCCACCAAATAACAGGTATCGTTGTCCATGATGGATTTCTTGGCGAAATGAAGTCCATATAGCACATCCGATTTATGGTAAATATCGCTTTCCGGCGAGTTGACATACTTAGGTACGGATTTCTCGGTTTTTAAGGTTCGTCCACCGAACCCTATAATTCGCCCTGTAAGGCTATGGATAGGAAAGATGACACGCCCTCGAAATCGATCGTAAACACTGCCATCGTCCCTTTCTATCGAAAGGCCTATCTCTTTGAGATAATCTTGGTGAAATCCTGCTGCTGTGGCGGCATCTGACATCGCTGTCCATTGGTCCGGTGAATAACCTAACTCGAATTTCTTGATAATATCTTCACGATAGCCACGCTCTTTGAAATAAGACAAACCAATGGATTGGCCCAATTCGCTCTGCCACAGCTGTTCTTTGAAATACTTCCCAGCCCAATTGCTGAGGACGTAAAGGCTTTCTCGCTTGTCGTGTGCGGCGATTTGTGCCGGTGTACGCTCTACTTCCTCTACAGGAATGTTGTATTTGTCGGCTAAATAGCGAATAGCCTCCGGATAGGAGTACTTCTCCAACTCCATCACAAACTTCAGGGCATCGCCTCCGGCACCGCAACCGAAGCACTTGTAAATCCCCTTCGAAACCGAAACATGGAAAGAAGGTGTTTTCTCGTTATGGAAAGGACAATTACCAATAAGGGATGTGCCGCGCTTTTTCAAATCCACAAAATCGCCCACTACCTCATCGATTCGGACAGTGTCAAGCACTTTATCTATCGTCTCCTTCGTAATCATGTCAGTGCATTTAAAAATGAGCGTTAAGGTTTCTTATGAAATAAGATGAGATAGATCAAGCCTCCAAAAAAAGGAACGATCAACGCAATCAATATCCAAAATACTTTTTGCCTCCCAGATAAATTCCTATTCAACAAACAGCGGTATATGGCAAAGAGAGGTATCGCCAATATAAGAACGCTGAATATGTATGTAAAGACATCTTGAATATCCATTTGGAATAAAATTAGCATTTAATATGCAAAAGTACAAAATCGGAGATCTCTGTTGGGGCTTTTAACAATCGTCTAACCTCGCTGGAGGAAACCGGGGCCTGTTAGCAAAATTTGGCTAAGTTTCGATATCATTACCTGCTGATTCCATTCGGTCAGTATCTAACTCCTCAAAAATAGAATTGTTGGAGACATATTCAGGTACGATTTCTTTCATATATGCAACCAGCTCTAATGCAGGAAGTATAAGGAAATCATCATTCAAGCTACGGCAAAGCATATCGATCCTTTCCTTTTTCAAGTGCACATCATGTGTATTCACTTTTGCAATCATGATTTTTTCATGATGTGTCTTGCTCGTGTTCTCGTCATTGGCCAGCAACTCTTCGTAGATTTTCTCTCCCGGTCGCAACCCGACAACCTGTATATCGATATCCCGTGGATATTGATAGCCTTTCAAGCGAATCATTCGCTTGGCCAAATCCATAATTTTGACTGGCTCCCCCATATCAAAGACGAAGATTTCGCCTCCTTTACCCATTGCCCCCGCTTCTTGCACCAATTGGCAGGCTTCCGGAATGGTCATAAAATAACGGGTGATATCCGGATGGGTTACTGTTAGTGGTCCGCCTTTTTTAAGCTGTTTCTCGAAAAGGGGGATGACCGAGCCATTTGAACCCAAAACATTCCCGAAACGGGTGACGATAAAATTGGTATGAGTCGTACTGTTCAAAGCCGTCACATACATTTCGGCCATACGTTTCGTTGCGCCCATCACATTGGTTGGGTTGACGGCTTTATCCGTAGAGACCATCACAAATTTGTCTATCGCGTATTTCGTTGCCAAATCGGCTATGTTTTTAGTGCCTAATACATTCGTGCGTAGAGATTCGTAGGGATTTTGCTCCATGAGCGGTACGTGCTTGTATGCTGCCGCATGAAAAACAACGTCAGGTCTATACTTCACGAAGATAGTCTCCATAAAAGCCCTATCCCTCACATTGCCCACGATATAATGCACGCCTTCTATGGCAATATCTTTTAGTTCTTGTTGTAAATCATACAAAGCTGATTCTGCTTGATCCAATAAAACGAGCTGATTGAAATGTGTAAAGGAAATTTGCCTGGCCAACTCAGACCCGATGGACCCGGCGGCCCCTGTGACCAACACCACTTTGTCTTTGAGAAAGTTTTGGACATGTGTATTATCGAGTTTAATAGCTTCACGGCCTAATAAATCGTCAATTTTCAATGTACGTAGCTGTCTACTGGCCTTTTCAACACTTAGCAGTTTTGCCGAAGATGGCATAATTTTTAATTTCGCAGGTAACGGCTCTATCTTAGACGAAATATTCTTTATGCGTTCCTTGTTATTGTCATCCAATGCTATGATGATGTGATCTACACGTAGCGTCCGAATCAGGTCTTCATTCAGATCATCTAGACTCATGATCTTAAAGCCATTGATGCGTTTGCCAATCCTACTGGGGTTATCGTCTGCGAAGCCGACTACTCGATATTTGTTCTTTACGTCACTGTGCAAAATGTTGTAGGTAACGTTACCCATATTCCCAGCACCAACCAACAATACTTTTTCTAAACGAGCACCCCAAAATAACCGTTCATATACCCATCTATACACTATCCGAGATGCCACTAGGCTGACCATTGTCAACATGGCGTGTGTAAAAATAACAGCATAGGACAGCCGTAAATAAGCTGCCCATGGCGTTTCTCTTTCAATAAACTGTTTAAGGACAAAAGAGAGCATAAGCAGAATAGCGGATACGACGAAGACAGTTGTCATGATCCGTTGTACATCCCGTATACCTGACTGGCGAACAATACTTTTGTATGTCTTAAATATTAGGAATACTGCCCAATAAACCAGTAAGACAAGAGGCGCCTTTGACATCATCAGATCATAGTCAAACCTTCCCCTGAAGCTGTAGATAACAAAATGAGAGAGAATATAACAGATGAAAACGATGATCAAATCAATCAGCAACACAACCCATCTGGGGTTGTCTTTCCTAAAACGCCTAATCCACTGGGGTATGTTCATTAACGCAATTTTTCAACCAAAATCAAATATAATATGTTTAATCCTCAAAAGTAAACTTAATTTCATGTTTCACACACCTGGAATATGTATTTGCTGTTTTATGGGTAACCTGCAAATAGGTTGCCTCATTTCCCATCATATGAGTTTAGAGCCCTCTTTCTCCAATTGTTCATACACTTGTTTCACATCTTGTGAAAACGCTCTATCCAAAATCAACATGACGTCTTCGGTGTTGACGACAATGCAGTTTTTTACCCCAAGAAATATAGTATGCTTTGCTTCGCCGATAACGAGATTCCCATGTTCATCTTTTGGGTGTCCTTTTGCCACAAAATAGTCATATAGCGAATCGAATGAGCCCATATCCGACCAACGGAAGAAGGAGGGTACTACTTTTATGTTGTCACTTCGTTCCATGACGGCATAATCCACGCTTTTTGATGGGATTTTGCGTGAAAGCTCTTCATCTAAAATGCCATTTTCAGAGTTGTCAAAAGCCAATTTTGCCGCAACATATAATTTCGGATCAAAACGCTCCAATTCCTGCAGATAGGTGCTAGCCTTAAAACAAAAAATACCAGAATTCCACAGAAAATTCCCTCTTTTTATAAAATCTTTAGCCGTTTCGGAGTTTGGTTTTTCCCGGAAAGAAAGTACATTGTTCCCCTCTGTCTCGATATATCCATAGCCTGTTTCGGGCCGTGTCGGTTGCATACCAAAGGTTACTAAAAAACCTTGTTTGGCAAATTCAACACCTCGCAATAGGGCTTGCAGATATTGTTCATCATCTTCGATTAAGTGGTCCGATGGGGTGACCACAAGGGTATCATCTGCTTGGGCCGAAAGCGCCGCAAAAGCGATAGCGGCCGCCGTATTCCTTGGTACCGATTCCAGGATAATATCGTAAGATACGTTCGCCAATTCAGCTTTGGCCAAATCAATGTTTTGAACAGAACCTACCAATAGTACGTGATTACAGATTTTCTGATTGCGTTCGACGGTTAAACCAAAAAGTGATTTCTCATTGAAGATAGGAAGATATTGCTTTGGTTTCGATTTGCGCGACAAAGGCCAAAGCCGAGATCCTACTCCTCCAGAAAGTATAACATTAACTACTTTGCTCATATCTCATTACTCATTTTTTGTTCCGTTTTTGGAAAATGAAGTTCAATAAATGCATCGTCTATGCGATCTTTCATCATATACAACGTGGCACTGGCCTTTGCATCTGATAAAGGGTCGTGGTGATGCAACTCTACTCCCATTATACGACAACAAACGCTGAGTTTTGTTTTCGCAAACCCTTTGGATCTATAAATTTCACTCGTACAGTCCCATACTTTTGCCAATCCCAACTCCTTATAATCCAATCCATAGTATTGCATGGTTTTCATCAATACTTCCCGATCAAACTTTTCATTATGCGCAACCATGTGTACGTGGTCCAAATAGGGTCTTATTTCAGGGAATATCTCTTGAAAAGACGGTGCTGTCGCTGTGTCTTTAGGCCTAATGCCGTGCACACGTGTAGTCTGCCACATATATTTATTTTGAGGTGGTTTAATTAAACTATGGAATTGATGCACGATTTCATTATCTTCCACCTTTACAATACCCAATGCACACACACTGTTGTAAGCGGCTGTCGCTAATTCAAAGTCTATTGCAGTAAAGGTCATATGTTTTTTTGTACAAATATAACCTTTTTGAATGAACTTGTGCAAAGCAAAGGAGAAGGGAAGAGCAATCGCACCTAACTTAAACTCGGTTTTCCTTCGTGAATTTTACGCCTTTGCGGTTAAATGTTTTTTTCTAATTGCAAGGTCTGTAGCATTTCCCTCAACCGTTCGGAGGTCGTTTCCGCTTGGAGCCAATGGATCTTTAATCCATCTTTTTCCATTTTACGAAAAAAAGTCATCTGCCTTTTGGCATAGCGATGAATCTCCGTTTCCAATCGCTTCAAAAAAGTCTCCCGATCGATTTGGCCCAACAAGAACAATGAAACATACTTGTACTCTAATCCATAGTATTGCAATGCATCATGTGTTAATCCTTTGGCCAATAATGACTCCACTTCGTCAACAAGTCCCTGATCGATACGTTCCTTTAAGCGCTGACTGATTTTTTTGCGCCGATCCTCTACAGGAGGATTAATGCCAAAAATAATATGCGGGTAATGTCTGTGTTCTTTTGTTGCATAACCCGGGTCTTGTTTCAGATACTCCAGTACTTCTATAGCTCTTATTAGTCGTTTATGTGATGTCCGGTCCACATGAAAATTTGCTGGGATTTGGTATATATCAAGCTGACGCAATAGCTCTTCTTTTGACGCTTGTTGCCAAGTTTCACGCAAAACCAAGTCTAACGGCACATCTATATATGGTTGATGTTGCAATAAGGAGTGTATATAAAGACCTGTTCCGCCACAGGCAATCGGCTGACGGCCTCTGGCTAAGATGTCCCGATAAGCTTGCTGAAAGTCGGCTTGAAACCTAGACAGATGGTACCGCTCTCCAGGGTTGCAAATATCGATGAGATGATATAGGACATCCCGATACGCTACCAAATCCTTTCCTGTTCCGATATGCATGTCGCGGTACACTTGACGGGAATCTACACTGATAATTTCCCCATCGATTTGGTGGGCTAGTGCAACAGCCAATTCGGTCTTTCCGGATGCGGTTGGGCCTAAAACAACACATAACAAATCAGGCGGAAGGTGAACCTCCGCCTGCATATTTTTTTTATGGCTTGATGACGCTATCACATCACAAATGTAGTCCATTTTTCATGACTTGCGTTGCTGGCCACCACATTTTGCACAAATGCCATACCGCGGACACCGTCGTCTACCGAAGGAAAGTCTAGTTCCTCTGGCGTTGGTGTTCGGCCTTCTTTTTTAGCGCTGATCGTAAGCGCAAAATTGCGGTAGATATTGGCAAACGATTCCAATAATCCTTCGGGGTGTCCGGCAGGGATACGGGTATTGTGCGTGGCAAAAGAGCTCAAGGTATATGGCGCAGCATAGGCATTGCCGGTACGATAAAGTTGCCGTGGCTGATCGAGCATTTTAATGATTAAGTTATTGGGATCTTCATTGGCCCATTCCAATCCGCCTTTTTCGCCATAGATACGAATTCTAACGGCATTTTCTTCACCTGCTGAAATTTGCGAAGCCATCAACACGCCTTTAGCGCCGTTGTCGAAACGCAACAATACCGAACCATCATCATCTAATAAGCGCCCTTCGACGAAAGTGGTCAAATCGGCACACAGCTCTGTTATCCTCAAACCTGTTACATACTCTGCCAAGTGTGCGGCATGTGTTCCAATATCGCCCATCACCAGCGAAAGTCCAGACTTTTTAGGGTCTGCCCGCCAAGCAGCGCCGGCATTGCCTTCTCTTTCTGTCAGCCGGCTTAACCAACCTTGGGGGTATTCAACAACAATCTTGCGTATTTTTCCAAAATGTCCATCTTTGACCATTGCTTTGGCCTGTTTGACCATCGGATAACCAGAATATGTATGCGTTAGACACAAAGTACGTCCTGTTCTTTCCACAATTGCCTTGAGCTCTTTAGCCTCCTCCAAAGTTACCGTCATCGGTTTTTCGACCACTACGTCGAAACCGTTCTCCAAAGCCATTTTGGCTGGACCATAATGTAAAAAATTTGGGGTGACGATGGTCAGGAAATCCATGCGCTTATCCTCAGGTAGTTGTGCCTCTTTTTCGATCATTTCCTCGTAAGAATCGTATACCCGATCCGGGTCTACGAAGAGATCTTCGCCAGATTGTTTGGAAATCTGTTTATCGACACTAAAAGCGCCGCAGACAAGTTCTATTTTTCCATCCATAAAGGCTGCTATCCGGTGAACGGCACCAATGAAGGCATCGTTACCCCCGCCAACCATACCCATACGCAATTTCCGTTTCATAAGATTGTTCTTGTTTAAGTTTTAAATTATATGAGGGTTAAATATACAAATCCATTCGTGGTTTTCATAATGTTAGTACTAATTTCATACTCCCCGAGTTTAATTTTAGGTATCCGTGGGGATATGCTTTTTGAAGTTGCACAAGGCTTTCATCATCGCGTACATAATGCCTCTTTTCCGCCACAACCCAAAAATGTTGTGGTGGGATTTCACCTGCTTTTGAAAATCCCACAGTCTTCAAACTGGAATCGTGTGACCAATCCTTATCGACATAGGTCATAATATCATTAGGCGAAAAATCTTGAACGAAAGCATGAATCAACTTTGACAGACCTCCTACCACCCGAAATCCAGATTTATGGCAAAAGCGCAACAGTTCGAACGATCGATAACGCTCTGTTTGCCCTTTCATTTTCCGCCCGCCACTAAAAATGGCTACCGAAACAAGCTCCCCATGATGAAACAGCCCATATCGATACTTTCCGGGCAAGGCCACCTGCAGATGATGTTCTTCTTGAAACGATATGGTCATCTTTTTATCAATACGGGCCACCACGGTTTGTCTGCCGTAAATGACCTTACCCTTTCCCAGTAGAGCAGCCAAACGAAGAACAATTTTGGTTGCATGGCCGACTATCTGATCTAAATCAATGTGAAAGACACGGCGATCAAGGATCGAAACCCTTTCCGTTTTTTCTGGAAAATAGATCACGATCGTGCAAGGTAAAGTGGTTGTATGCAACAGCCAATAACTCCCACAATCGGAAAGCGTAAATGGCTCGTCCAACTGAGCTGTTAAGTTTTCAGCAAAGGAATAAATGATTTCCTGTCGTTGCATATCAGATACAAAGTTAGCACATTCCAAGCGCGTATAAATTTTTATTAATACCTTTGCACTGAAATTAAGAAATATGAAGTTACCTATTGTAGCATATGGCGATCCCATCCTGAGAAAGAAAGCCGCAGAGATAGATGAGGATTATCCGAACTTGAAACAGCTTATTGATGACATGTTCGAAACAATGTATGCCGCCCGAGGTGTCGGATTGGCTGCCCCACAAGTCGGGCTATCGATTCGCTTGTTTGTTATCGATGCCTCCCCCTTCGCGGAAGATGATGAAGATGGAGAAGGCGATCCTGCGCTACAGGATTTCAAGAAAGTATTGATTAATCCTATCATCATAGAAGAAAAAGGTGAGAAATGGGGATTTAGTGAAGGCTGTTTGAGCATTCCAGACATCTCGGAGGAAGTCATGCGCCCCTCGGATGTGGTCATCAACTATTTGGATGAGCATTTTGAAGAACAGGAGGTAGAACTTTCAGGATTAGCTGCCCGCATCGTGCAACACGAATACGACCATATCGAAGGCAAATTGTTTGTAGACAAATTAGGGCCACTGAAAAAAACTATGTTAAAAGGGAAACTAGATGCTATTTCCAAGGGAATGGTGAAGGTAAACTACAAAATGAGATTCCCGCAACAGAAAAAGAAGAGATAGTCAAAAAAAATATCTCTTCTTTTTTAGCCACCAACAACGGGCAGGGAGAGCTGATATCTTACGGCTAAAAATCTGATGGTGAAAATAATGGATGCACTGATAAAAGTATTTAAGGAGGCATCGATGTTCCATTGTCCCAAAATAACATATACAATTGCGCCAAATAGGCATGCTGTTGCATAAATCTCCTTGCGGAATATTAATGGGGTTTCATTCATTAAGGTATCGCGGATTACACCTCCCATCACGGCCGAAAACATGCCAAAGATAATGGCTGCGATTTCCGAACTTTCGTAGGCAAGTGATTTTTGAACACCAATGATACAGAAAATTCCTATCCCAATAGCATCAAAGAAAAAAAGCGTACGCGCTAAGCGATCCAGCTGTCTATTGGCAAATATAGAGATCAGCACACCGATAAAAATAGCGATGAGATAATTGCCATCATTTACCCAAACCGGACGTAAGTTTAAGAATACATCCCGTAGCGAACCACCACCGATGGCGGTCACAAACCCCGTAAAAGTAGCACCAAAAATATCGATACCTTTTCGATTGGCGGCCATGGCTCCTGATATGGCGAAAACCATGGTGCCCAATAGGTCTATAGCATAAATCACGCTCATTTTTAAATGCAAATGACTGAAGCGCAAGTATACATAAAAATTTAATAAGGATACAAGAAAGGAGGGAGAACCTAGATAGATCCCCCCTCCGATATACATGAAACAATTTTGTCCTTATTTTTTATTTTTTAGCGCAATCCTTTCTTTAGCTGTAAATTTTCAACTTCCTTTTCATATTTCCGCTGGATCGCTTTATACTCTTCTGAATTGTACAACTCGGTTATTTGTTGCATCTTTTCTTTCCATTCGGGCGAATCAAAATATTCACTTATCTTTTTGGTGTCAATCTCTATCTTGGCCATCTTTTCCTTCCATTCGGCAGAATTGAAATATTCTTCCAGTTTTTTAGTATCGACTTGAATCTTGGCCATTTTTTCTTTCCATTCCGGCGAGTTATAGTATTCACCTATTTTTTTGGCGTTAATTTCCATCTTTGCTGTTTTTTCCTTCCATTCCGGCGAGTTAAAATACTCTTCTAGCTTTTGGGTATTGATTTGGATCTTGGCCATTTTTTCTTTCCATTCGGGCGAATTATAATATTCCTCTATTTTTTTAGCATCAATTTCTATCTTAGCCACTTTTTCTTTCCACTCAGGCGAATTGAAGTATTCCTCCAGTTTTTGGGTATTGACTTGAATTTTCGCCATATTCTCCCTCCATTCCTCCGAGTCAAAATGTATTTCGGGTACGATGGTATCAAAGTTGAATTTTATAATTTTTTGTTCAACAGAATTTTTGCTATTTATCTCTTTCGAAATCGTATCCCTATTCGTTGTTGCTATAACCATTTGTTGGTTTTGGATGTCGCCATTTGCTATAAATGATTCTGAGCCTACTGCTAAAATCTGTTCATGAATAGGTTGGCCAACGGATGGCATCAAATAGTTCAATTCCTGATATTGACCTATAGGCGAGAAGGTCTGATCGATACGTGTTTCTTGTGGCACGGCCCATGCAATGGCCATAAAAGCTAGGGAGCCAATGACGATAGCAAACAGATGCTGCTTAACGTTGATATAGTTCTTTTCCATTTTTGTGATTCTTTTTATTCTATGTAACAAATGTTGTTTTTTGCCGGCAATGGCCATAGTGAAAGATAGGCCTTGCTCCTGACGCAGGACCTCAAGTGACATCAAGGCTTGGGCGTAGGTTATCGGAGAAGGAATTTGCTCAACGACGATATCGTCACAGGCATGCTCCCTTTCCGTCTCGATAAGTCTGGATATTAACCAGACAAAAGGATTGAAGAAAAGCACGGTTTCTATACACACCTTTACGAGATTGAATAGGTAATCGTTGCGTTTGACATGAGCCAGTTCGTGTAAGAGGATACTTTCTACATGACGTATGTCCATATGATTGGCATAGGCTAGTGGGAACAGGACCAAAGGCTTTAAATAACCCAAGACCAGTGGCACGGAAATTTTGGCCGATAAGTAAAACTGAATTGGTTTGGATAGTTGCAATTTGCCTTTTATTTCATGGAAGGAAACCAGCCAATCCATGGGTACTTCACTTAATCCGGCCCGTCGAAGGTACCGAAGTTTGGAAAAACTTTTGCCAAAGAAGATGAGTTGAACCAATAAACCGATCACATATGCAGAAGCAAACCAAGGTACCACCCGGTCAATAGTGGCAAATGTATGCGTCGTTTCTGCCAGAATAAATATAACATTTGCCTCAACATCGCCCAAAGTGCCCGTGTAGCTAAACGTATTCAGGTAATAGGCAAATGTCGTCAAAAAGGCTACCAGTATGCCGACTTGTCCTGCATAAGCAATAGCATATTTATGCTTTGCTTTCGCCTTTGGGAATGCTACATACATGAAGCATAGGAGCGTATACATTGCCGCTCCCTGCCATAGCGAATGGACTATGCTCCATCCCAATGCAGTTGTAAAGTGCTGTGTCCAGATTTCCATAACTAATTCTTTTCAAGATTTTTCAAATATTCCTTAATCAAATTAATTTCTTCCTGACTGGTACGCTTGTTCCCCAAAGCTTGCATGACCAGTTTGGACGTGGAGCCGTTATAGACGTTGTCAATCATTCTTTCCAAGAAGGTGTGTTGTGTCTGTTCTTGACTAATGCTGCTAACGTATAAATGCACTTTAGAAGACGTGTCACGATCCACCAAACCTTTCTCAAGCATAATTTGCATCAGCTTTAATATCGTGGTGTACCCCACATCTTTTTTATTAAGTGCTTCATGTACCTCTCTTACAGAACATTGTCCTTTTTTCCAAAGGACCTGCAAGATCTCCATTTCGCTTTCTGTTGGTTTCATATCTCAATCTACGAATGTTTTCGTAAACAAATGTACGAAAGGGTTCGTATAATACAAATATTTTTTGATTTTTTAACAATTCAAGCTTGTGTATGTTGCTAAGCTGTTCACTACCTTGATTTTGGGGTCATCGGCACAGAAGGAATCAACTGACCATGCTATGTTAAAATTCCATTTAAAAGTGTAGATCTTGGCAGGTTAATTGCTCCATAAAAGGAAAAAATAAAAAAATGATGGAAAAACTTTTTTTTGCCATGGTAATTTGTATCGGTTTTATGGCATGCCAACAACCAAAGACATCTGATTCAACGTTGTCAGATAGCGATGCCGTTGCCGAAACGACACCTATCGATACTGTGCACACTTCCCAAAATTCGTTGGATTGGAGTGGCACCTATGAAGGCACTATTCCCTGTGCTGATTGTCCAGGAATTAAAACCACTGTTGTCCTGAACAGCGACAATACCTTTAGCCTGACGAGTGAATATATGGAGCGGAACACGAAATTGGAAGATAAAGGAAGCTTTATGTGGCACAATAACGGCTCTGTGGTGCATCTTAAAGGAAAAGAGACGGATCTTAAGTTGAAGGTAGGCGAGGATATGCTGTTTTACCTCGACCAAGAAGGCGAAGAGATCATCGGTCCGCTCGAAGAAGATTACATTCTGTTTAAAAAATAGCTTATCCTATCTGAAAGGCTAGAAATATGCCACTATGGCAGTATAAAAGCGAAAAAATGCCCATTTAATAAATGACTGCGGTATTGGAATGAGAATTGGTCTAATCTTTTTTTGTAAAGAAATCGCAAAAAATAATTAAATTGCAGAATGGGATTTGCGACAAAGAAATCTAAGCGTTGGGAATTGCAACAACTGACATGGACCTTTATTTCCATCGCCATGTTTATTCCCTTGCCTGTACATGCTTTTCCTTTTGTGATGCTTTCTCAGGCCAAAAAAAGCAAGATACGGTCTTGGTATGCCACAGGGTTAGTCTTGCTTATGGTCGAAATGGCGTTATTCGCTTCTTTTATCTATTTTTTTGGGGCTATTTCTACAGGTATGCTATTGACATTGGGAGGTTATGTGACTTCCTATATCGTTGGGAATGGCCTTTTGCTTAATCGGGCAAAACCTTATCTGCGCCGTCTGGAGTTGGCAGAGATACGACCTTTAGCCTGGATTCCTACCGCTTCCTCCAAAAATATCCTGCAATTGCCCCAGGCCACTTTAGATACTCCCCAATTGTTTATTGAGCGCTTATTGCATTGGCGTAAAGAAATTGATAATAAAGCCATTCATAAAAATATTGACCGTATTATCCATTTGTTCCAATTATTGGAGCAGAAAGACAAGATGGAAGCCGAAAAATTCTTGGTGCGACATGCTACAGTGGTTAACGTATTGATGAAGTATGATGAAATCGAAAATTCCAGATTGCACAATCCGGTGACGGTGGAATCCAAACGCAAGCTGGAAGAAGTGATTGCCAAGGCAGCCATTGCCATTGAACAAGAAGTTACCAATCAGATAAAATTAGGTATTTTGGATGTATCGGCCGAAACGGATGTGTACATCCAAACGTTAAAAAATAGAAACCTTTTAAAAGAATAATTATGGCAAACTTAGATTTGACAACGTTTGACGATAGTCAAGATCATAAAAACAAAGAGATTGCGGTTAACTTTACAGCGGAAGAAAAAGCAATTATTCAACAATATAAAGAGAAAATCAACCTTTCTTCGGCAACTGATGTTATTCAATTTGGTGTGGGTAGCCAAACTAAGGTGAGCAATTTTTCCAATGAAATTCTCAAGCAGGTACGCACAAAGGACATGGGTGGAGCAGAAGATATCTTGCTGAACCTACGTTCTGATATTAAGTCTTTTGACGAGAATGTCAATAAAAAACCTTTGATCCCATTCTTTGATAACCTGAAGAAAAAATTGCAACGGATGCGCACAGAATACCAATCAGTGGAGAAAAACATCCATCAAATCGAACTGAAACTAGAAGGGCACTACAAAAACTTGGCGAAAGATGTAAACATCTTTGATAGGTTATTTGTGGAGAACCAAAATTATTTTAAAGAGCTTTCCTTGTATATTGCAGCAGGTGAGGAGAAGTTGCATGAAGCGCATACGGTGACGCTTCCACAATTGAGGGCTGAGGCCGAAGAGTCCGGCGATCAACATAAGATTCAAGCTTATAAGGACATGGAACAGCATGTTGTCCGTTTTGAGCGCAAAGTGCACGATTTGAAATTAACAAGGATGGTTGTGTTGCAAACGGCACCGCAAATACGGTTGATTCAGAACAACAGCTCTTCACTGATGGAGAAAATCCAATCGTCGTTGGTGAACACCATTCCGCTTTGGAAAAACCAAATGGTGCTTACTTTGGGAATTGCGCATTCGCAAAAAGCTTTGGAAGCCCAAAAAGCGGTCACGGATGCCACAAATGAGCTTTTAAGGCGTAATTCTGAAATGTTGAAGGAGTCGACCATCAACGTCGCCAAGGAAACCGAACGTGGCATTGTGGACATTGAGACTATCAAGAAAGCCAATCAGGACATTGTGTCTACGATTGAGCAGGTATTGCAAATCCAGCGCGATGGAAGGGAAAAACGCAAAGTGGTGGAGCAGGAGTTGCTGCAATCTGAAAACGAATTAAAAAACCATTTGCTGAAATCAGCCAGTGATGAAAATAAGCTAATAAACTAACAATGGGCGCTTAAGCGCCCATTGTTAGTTTATTAGCTTACGATGCTGTTCCATTAATTGCAGCATTTCTTTGTGATTTGCTTCATCCATACCTGTTAAATTACATTTCCCATCGTTTTTTAGGAATACAGATGATATCCTGGGTTTTGCGGAGAATGATCGGGCGTTGGTCAAAGCGGCTTTCCAAGACCAAAGAATCACTATCGTGATAGGCCACTCGATAGCGGGGCAGATATGTCCCGGTTTTGTAACAGCCAGATACTTTATATTTTCCGTTGGGTTTGGTGTATATCCCTTCACCAATGAGGCTATCTCCCCGGATAACGTATACCGCTCGTGCATATTCCGTCCAGTGGCCATCTTTATAGCAAGAGTCGGGTATGCGTTGCATCTTTGCGTGGACCTTCATGGTCGTATAGACAGAATCGCAGGTGAACTTAAATTCATGTAGGGTGTAATCCAACATTTGGATTTGATGCGGAATACTGTCTTGTACCCATATACCCTGCAGGTAATCGGCACCTTCGGATTGCATATCTGAATGACGAACACAACCGCCCAGCAGTAACAGCATACTTGCCCCAATGGATAAGTATGCTGTAGAAGAAAAGCTTTTTATGGATCGAAATATCACTTTGTTATTTTAAGCTACCTACCATATCTTCTGGCTTCACCCACTCGTCGAATTGTTCCGCCGTGACATAGCCCAATGCAATAGCCGTCTCTTTCAAGGTAGAATTGTTTTTATGTGCAGTTTGTGCAATTTCAGCAGCTTTGTAATAACCTATTTTAGTGTTCAGCGCCGTAACCAACATTAACGAGTTGTCTACCAATTGCTTGATCCGGGCATAGTTGGGTTCGATGCCTTGCGCACAATGCTCGTCAAATGACACGCAGGCATCGCCGATTAAGCGGGCGGACTGTAGGAAGTTGGCTGCCATGACCGGTTTAAAAACGTTTAATTCATAGTGACCTTGCGTACCACCAATGGTAATAGCTACATCATTTCCCATTACCTGCGCAGCTACCATGGTAAGCGCCTCACACTGTGTAGGATTAACCTTTCCGGGCATGATAGATGAACCCGGTTCATTTTCTGGGATAAGAATTTCGCCAATACCTGAGCGTGGGCCGGAAGCCAGCATGCGTATATCATTGGCAATTTTATTTAAGGCTACCGCCAATTGCTTTAAAGCACCGTGTGTTTCCACGATGGCATCATGTGCGGCTAAAGCCTCGAATTTATTCTCTGCCGTTACAAAAGGCAATCCTGTAAACGTGGCGATGTATTTTGCTACTAATACGTCATAGCCTTTTGGTGTATTCAATCCCGTTCCCACTGCTGTGCCACCCAAAGCCAGCTCAGAGAGATGCGATAAGGTGTTTTTCAACGCCTTCAACCCGTGATTCAATTGTGCTACATAACCTGACAACTCCTGTCCCAGTGTTAAGGGAGTAGCATCCATCAAGTGTGTGCGGCCAATTTTTACCACGTTCATAAATTCTTCCGATTTACGTTTTAAAGTGTCCCGCAGTTTTTCAACACCTGGGATCGTCACCCCCACAACAGCCTTGTAGGCCGCGATATGCATGCCCGTAGGAAACGTGTCGTTGGATGATTGGGATTTGTTGACATCATCGTTCGCTTTCAGTACAGGTTCACCCTCACCGATTTTGCCTCCTGCCAGTACTTGCGCGCGATTAGCAACAACTTCGTTGACATTCATGTTGGACTGTGTTCCAGATCCTGTTTGCCAAATAACCAACGGGAATTGATCATCTAGCTTTCCAGCTAATATCTCGTCACATACAGTAGCAATGGCATCGCGTTTTTCAACGGATAGCACACCTAATTCATGATTGGCGTAGGCGGCCGCTTTTTTCAAATACGCAAAGCCTTCGATAATTTCTTTTGGCATAGATGCCGCAGGCCCGATTTTAAAGTTGTTGCGCGAGCGCTCAGTCTGTGCGCCCCAATATTTGTCTGCAGGCACTTGGACTTCGCCCATCGTGTCTTTTTCTATTCTGAATGACATATGTGTAAAGTAAAAAAGTTAAAAGTCAAAAAATAAAACCCGAAAGAGGGAATCCAAAATTAAAAAAAAGCACCGACAAAACCCAATGTTATAGCCCTATCCGTCTATTAATGCGTTCCTGTATGTGGTGGTAAAGTTGTTTGGGGCGTAATGTACGCCAGGGAAATTCGTTGAAATCACCACCAAAATGAATATAGTAATCAATGCCCTGTGCTTTAAATTCTTCAATCACATGTTGTCGAAAGTTTATGGCCACAATCCAACCGTCTTCAATGTCTTCGTACCATTCCTCGTAGTAGGAGTCATCAGACCCATGGAAATTTAGCACATTTTCGCCAATGAGGAGAAACTTGTTAATTCCTTCAGCTATCATGATGTCAATAACCTCCCGTTTGAGCAACATGATATCGTTGTAGATGGCATCGTTCCACTCACCGATTAGTTCCAAAATACTGAACCCTTTGTCGTAATCGGCATACAGGATTTTGATGTAGAGCGTTTGTGAGCCGAAATAATCCCATTGCGGATGCAATAGAAAATTGTATATCTGCTTATCAAACTCAAACTCGCTGTAGATTACGCCATAAAAAGGTGATCTTTCATCGTCAGAGGCCACATAGTCATCGCGCCAGTTGTAATATGGTTCTATCTCGTGCAAAGCAAATGATTTAGTCACTCAAACCTAAATAAAATGCTTTGCATTTACGAATGCCCAATAGAAAAATGAATTATCCATGTACACCTATCTATGTATTCATGAACGCTTGGTTTTGTGAAATCAACGAGCACATTCTGCTCGGTTATAAAGGTATTCAGAGCATTGTGAAAATTTAGTTTAATTTTCCTATGCCAATAGAAACGCTCTGTAGAGAAAATATTACGAAAATATTAAGCTTTTTAAAGAGCTTTTTAGTATATTTCTGTCATAGCGATATTCATTTAGTCTTGCTATTATTTGAGAAAACTATATTAATTTTGCACGCAATAAATTGACCATGCAAACGGGTACTAAACGAAATATTTTTGTTGCTTCTACATATGCTGCAGTATTGCTTTTAGGCATTCTGTTGGGACAGTATTATGTAGAGGAACAGGGTAAAAAAAACATGAACAGTTTAGTGTCTATCGGTGTATCGAAGGAAAGTTGGAAAATACAGCAGCTCATCGATATGATAGCCAACAGTTATGTGGATAGCGTAAATATCGACTCCATTCAGAATGGTGCTATCAATCACATTATTTCACATTTGGATCCTTATTCAAATTATTTGATTCCGAATGAATCAAAACGGCAAACGGAGATATTGGAAGGTACGTTTGAAGGTATTGGCATGGAATACTTCAACTTGAACGATACCTTGCTTATTGTCTCTTTGATCAACGGAGGCCCGGCCGATAAGGCAGGTTTTAGAGTTGGTGACAAAATCCTGAAAATTGATAACCAAGATGTCGCCGGAGTACATATTTCGAGAGAAGAGATTGAGAAGCTGATTCGTGGAAGAAGAGGAACGTCTGTTGACATACATATAAAACGCGATGCTGCAGCGTTGTCTTCGCCGATTAAAGTAATACGTGATCAGGTAACTGTAAGCTCCCTTGATGTCGTGTACATGATACAGCCCACGGTGGGCTATATCAAAGTGAGGCGTTTCGGTATCAACACGGCAGACGAGTTTAAGACGGCGCTGTTGGAGCTTCAGAAGCAAGGAGCGAGGCGATTGATTCTTGATCTACGCGATAATGGAGGGGGATATTTCCATATGGCAATTAAAATGGCCAGTGAGTTTTTCGAAGATAAACGGCTGATTGTATATACGGAAGGGGCGCACGAGGAACGATTCGACTATTATTCGGAAGGAGGTGGTATTTTTGCTACAGGCGAGGTGGCTATTCTGATTAATGAACAAACAGCATCGGCAAGTGAGATTGTTGCTGGCGCTATCCAAGATTGGGATAGAGGACTTATTATCGGACGTCGGTCATATGGTAAGGGAATTGTGCAAGAGCAATTCGATTTTGCAGATGGTTCTACTGTAAACCTCAGTATTGCGCGGTATTACACACCTTTGGGGAGAAGCATACAGAAAAAATATACCCCAAACTGGTCAAACATGATCGACTATAATTCTATGTATAGGGGCCTTTGGGCCGTTGATACTTTATATGCTCATGGTAAGGTTTACCAAACCAAAGCCGGTAAGCAGGTGTATAGCGGAGGTGGCATCTTGCCCGATATTGTAGTACCTCAAGATTCAAATTCCCTGAATCTCATGTACCGTGACCTCATGAGATATAGTTTTATTGAACAATTCGTCTATAGTCGTTTCACGAAACAGTTGCCGGCATATTCGATTGAGAATTTTTTGCAGGGGTATAATTTACCGGACAACGAATACCACGCTTTTATTGATTTTATCCGTGCGGAAGGGTTTATGATTTCTGACCGTAAGAAGGATGATTTGCGAGAGTTGATAGAAACAGATATTGAGGCATTGGTAGGGCGCTATTATTTTGGCAGGGAAGCGTATTTTAAGGTTAAGAACCGAAATGATTCATTTATTCAGAAAGCCTTAGAGCAATACCAGTTGGCTCCTACCGGCTAGCCAAACTGATATCTGACCAAATGGGGTAGTGGTCCGAAAGTTCCTTTTTGATAATTTGGTAGTTTTCTACCTGAAACTCCTGGCTGCACAAGATATAATCGATTTGGAACAATGGCAACATTTCATAATGTGTAACACCCCAACCAGACCCTTTTTCCCGAAAAGTATTCTTTAACCCTTTACCTACTAAATTGACACTGTAGGACATGGGAGTGTCGTTGAAGTCACCCATTACAATGACGGGATAGCGTGTAGCGTCAATGTGCTTGCGCAGCGCCTCTGCCTGTCGGCTGCGCATTTCAAAAGCATATTTTAGTTTACGGCCCAGTCTGCGAGTAGCTTCTTCATCCGCTTGTTTATTGGACGAAGGGTTTTGAATAAATTCCTTATCCTCATTTTGCAAGGCAAATGAGCGTAAATGGACATTATAAACCCTTACCGTGTCTTCAGATCGCACGATGTCGGCAAAAATGATGCGATTGATGCCATACTCATTCTGTGTGATAGTTCCGCTGTTTATAATAGGGAACTTGGAAAAAATAATCTGTCCATAACCTTCGTGTTCGCTTTTCATGGCAGGTTCGAAATAGAAATCCTTAAATTCCCCTTGGCGGACAACTTTATTGCTAAACTGCTTACTACCTTTGATTTTCGTGAAAAACTCTTGAAAGCAAAGTATATCTGGTTTTGTTGTTTTGATAAGGCTGATTGCTTCACTCCTGATATCTGTCCCTGCAGCGTTCTTTACTCCTTTAAAAAGATGCGCATTAAAGGTCATGACTCGGATGGTCGTATCGCTTTTTTCGATGTCTTTTTGCGGTTTTGTTATGCCCACGTGTTGCATTAGCAAGTTCCAGCCGAACAGAATGGGAATAAAGGTGAATAAAGCATATTTAGGTTTCCGAATAAGCCAATAAAATACAAAGCCTAAATTAAGCAAAAGGATGGGTAAGTACCCTAATCCTAAAAATGCAATTGGCCAGAAGGTCTCCGGGTTGATAAACGAAGCGGCGTAGCTCAGCAACAATAGCACAACGGCAATGGTGTTGCAAATAAGTACCGTTTTGCTAAAGTAACCTAGGTTTTTCTGGAATATAGACCTCTTTGCCATAACTTACCGTTCACCCTTGCTTGCTCTAAATAATATTTCTTTTTCCTGTGAAGTTAGGCTTTCATAGCCTCCTAAGGAAATTTTATCCAGTATTTCGTCGATTTCTTCTTGGTTAGGCAAATCTGATTGGTGCCGATAATTATGCGCCGGACCAGTAGGCCTGTTCTTATGTGCGACCCTTAGTCGTGTACGTTTTCTTCGATGAAACAGCAAGCTCAAATCACGTCCGTTCTTTAAGTACAAGGTGAAAATAGCTCCCCAAAACACCATTCCCAAAAAAGCGATGCCACCTGCTTTATTGACCAGTGTAATAAAGACCAATTCGATGGCAATGTACACCATGGCAATAATCTTTAATTGCACCCTTCCAAAGAGAAATAGTTTTAATTCCATATGGGGTACAAGTGTAGCGATGGCTGTAACTAAAGCGCCTAGTACAAATGCGGCAGAATGGAAAGATAACTGAACACTATGCTGTAGGAGTGGGATCAGCCCAAGCAAAAGATACAGCGTTGCGCCTAGAACTATAGAGGAGATGTAGACAAAAAGGAACTGTTTTCTGTTGAGGAAATTAAGAAAAATATTGCCGATCCAGTACAACCACAAGCAGTCGAAAATCAATTGGAATAAACCGGTGTATAAAAACGGATAGGTAGCCAGAGACCAGGGTTGGATAATGAATTTGTCAATCGAAAGGGGAAGGCTGAGATAGTTAAGTGTATAGTCGTATAGAGGTATTTGGATAAGTTCCACTTCCTTCAACAAGTCAAAAATGTGGATAAGCACAAATAGGATGATTTGTGCCGATAGAATAAACGGAATGGGTGATCGACTCTGATAAGTATCACGCCAAAATGTTTTCAATACACTTTCTTTCATCTCCAATGCATTAATATCCCCTTCTAATGCCCCAGGCCTTTATCAATAAGAAGCCAAAAAGAGCTCCACCAACATGGGCCAAATGGGCAATTGAACCTCCTGAATGAGAAAACCCTAAATATATCTCAATTATTATTAATATCGGAATAAAAATTTTTGCTTTGATTGGCACAGGAATAAAGAACAAATATAGAGGCATGTTGGGAAACAGGTAAGCAAAAGCGAGCAACAGACCAAAAATAGCGCCAGAAGCACCGACAAGCGGTGTCCCATATATTGAGGCCAATGTGTCGAAATCTTGTTGTGTGATGGGTAGATTGGCACTTACTCTATCATTTAGCATATCAAAATGCAAATATTCAGATGCCCTGACTGTTCCGGTGATATGGTACACTTCGGTCGCTTGTACCCCATATTGCAAAATCAACGCTCCGATGCCACAAATCAGATAGAAATTTAGGAACCGTTTTGACCCCAGTATCTGTTCGATGATTGGCCCAAACATCACCAGCGAGAACATATTGAAGAAAATATGTGCAAATCCACTATTATCGTGCATAAACATGTATGTAATGATCTGCCATACATGAAAAAACGGTGAATCGGGATAGAAAACACCAAAAAAGCGGGGCGCTTGCACAAATATAAGCGAACCGATGAAACAGACGATATTGATGATCAGTAAATTCTTGACTACTGGTGGAAGGTTTGAAAAAATATTATTCATATAAAATATAAAGTCTTTTAAAGTTAGTTGTTTTAGTACATGACACGTTATTTTTAATTTTTATCATGTATTTAATTAATTTTTCTGAAATCGTTCCAACAACTCTTGTAAGGTGATGGTTACGATAATAGGTTTTCCATAGACGGAAATGTTTGGTGACTCCGTGGCAAAAAGCTTGTCGATCAGCTCTGCCATTTCTTGGTTATCCAAAGCAGTTCCCGGCTTGATAGCGGCATTTCGGGCCAAACTTCGAGCCAAGTTCTCTCTTTTGCCAAGCTGGAATTCGTCTTTATTGTTTTTAAAATCTTCCAACAGTTGCTCCAATATTTTCGCCTCATGGATGTTGTTGCCCAAGTCAGCAGGAATACCGTCTACAATATACGTTGTTTTACCAAAAGGACGAAGTTGAAACCCAAGCGTCTGGATGTCGGGCAATATCTCCTCCATCAAGGCGAAATCTGCCACGCTCAATTCTACCGTCTGTGGAAAAAGGCTTTGCTGGCTTGATCCTTGATGGTTTTCCAGCTGTTCCTTATACTGTTCAAAGAGAATACGTTCATGGGCCGCCTGCTGGTCGATCACCATAAATCCGGAATGTATCTGGGAAACGATGAAACGGTTGTGCAATTGAAAAAATTGCTTTGTGCGGTCTCCCGAGGATGTCGATTGTTCGGGATCTTGTGCAATTTCTTGATCCGGTAACAGGGGCAACTGTTCGGTGTTTTCTTTATGTGTAATCTGATAAAGTGTATCCCAATTTTGGGGAATGCCGGCTTTCTTTTCAAAACCAGCACTATAAGCCGATGAGCGCGCACTCGAAGAACCTGTTTTTGCATCCTCAAAAGGATTAAAATTTGGATTAAATGAAATCGTCGGTACTTGAATTTCTTCCAAAGGCTTGTCGCTAATCATATTGCTAAAGCTGGTTTCTTGGTTAAAATCCAGTGTCGGTGCAATGTTGTAACGACCCAAAGAACGTTTGACCGCTGAGCGCAAAATGGCATAGATGGCCTTTTCATCCTCGTATTTGATCTCTGTTTTGGTAGGATGCACATTGATGTCAATCTTGGCGGGATCGATATCGATACATAAAACATACAGCGGATACGTGTCTGAAGGTAAGATATCTTCATATGCGTTCATCACCGCGTGGTTCAGATAGGGATCTTTCACGAAACGTTTGTTTACGAAGAAAAACTGTTCGCCACGGGTCTTTTTGGCAAACTCGGGCTTCCCAATGAAACCCTGGATGGATATGATGGTTGTTTCTTCCTCTACGGGAACTAACCGCTGGTTGTAATTGTTGCCAAACAAATGCACAATCCTTTGTTTCAGTGGTTCAGCCGGCAGGTGGAACAGCTCGTTGCCATCGCTGTGGAGACTGAAAAATATATCCGGATGCGATAAGGCTACCCGTTGAAACTCGTCAATGATATGGCGCATTTCCACAGCATTGCTTTTGAGGAAATTCCGACGTGCGGGGATATTGAAAAATAAATTCTTGACGGAAATGCTGGTACCCGAAGGCACTGCCTCCGGGTGTTGATCGATGACCTTTGAACCTTCGATTTCAACAATGGTGCCCAGTTCATCTTCCACCCGGCGGGTTTTCAATTCGACATGGGCAATGGCTGCAATCGAGGCCATGGCTTCTCCGCGAAAGCCCATTGTGCGTATGGCAAACAGGTCTTCAGCTTTTCGGATTTTAGAGGTGGCATGCCTTTCAAAACAGAGTCGGGCATCGGTTACGCTCATGCCACATCCATTGTCGATCACTTGGATCAACGACTTTCCGGCATCCTTCACGATGAGTTTAATTTTGTCTGCTCCGGCATCGATAGCATTTTCAATAAGCTCCTTTACGGCCGATGATGGGCGTTGTACCACTTCACCTGCCGCAATTTGGTTGGCTACCGAATCCGGTAATAACTGAATGATATCTGACATACGAAACAAAGTTACAAAATTGATAGGAATCCATATGGGTTTTCCATCCACCGATAGGGTATAAATTGAAGCACGATGTTCAATCGAGCGTATTTGGCCTGAAAATTGCCCGTAATGCAGGGAACAAAATCAAGGCATGATAAATATATTCTTTCTGTGGAATAGGTGCTATGGGCTTCTTTCAGTTTTATTATTGCTTTCGAGCATGGCCACTGTATGCTTCGCACAATACACGGTTTCCACCTTGCCACATCCCAAGGAAAGGGGACAGCAATATTATGTCAGCAATCCGGATGGGATCCTTTCTACTTGGGCTGAAAATGAGCTAAACCAGATATCGCAACAAATTGATTCAACTGCGCAAGCAGAGTTTGCCATTGTCGTTGTTAACAATTTTCAAGGTGATGATATCTTTACGTTTGCCTTGCAAATATTCAATACATGGGGTATTGGTAAGAAAGGAAGCGATAACGGGTTATTGCTGTTTATTGCTAAAGATCGTCGGGAATATCGATTTATCTCCGGTTATGGAATGGAAGGTATTTTCCCGGATATCTATTTGAAACGTATAGGCGAAAAATATTTAGTGCCAAATTTTCGCAACGAAGACTATGATATGGGGGTGTTGGAAGCCTCGCGATTCATCGCGCAAGTACTCCAGTCACCAGACACTTTAGTCGAATTGGAATCGATGATGCCCGAAGCTCTTCCATTTTGGAACTGGAGAAACCCCATATCGGGAAATACTTTGGCAATAATTGGTGTTTTCTTCTTACTTTATCTGTATGTGCATTTTGTCACCGCTAAGCTGTTAAAAAATAAACGAAAAAAAATCGCTTTATGGACACCGGTGTTTTGGGGTATGGGGTGCATGGCCTTGTTGCTGTTCGTTACGCTTTTCATCTTTGCTTTTGTGTTCAACAATTTGGAAGACATTTATCAGAGAAAGAATTTGCCCTATTTTGCTTTTGTACTTTTTGCCATCATCTTGGCCATGAAGATCACGAACGGACGTTCGACCATTATCAAGAGCTTTCAGGATGAGGAGGATTTACAGCATGCGTTAAAGCAATATGCGGCATATCTCTTTATACCCATATTGCTGTCACCTTTGGCTTGGATAGATTTAATAGGCATCTTTAATCGTTTTCGGAAGAATGCAGGGCGTTTTAATCCGCCTGACCAAAGTGGTGATTGGGAAAGAGTCAATCGATCGGACAAAGCGGCAAAACCCAAGAGCTACTTGAACAGTGCACAGCTTAAAGAGGAAACGGTCAAAAGCCTGCAGTACGAAATCTGGAAAAACACAAAGACGGGCGAAGTCAAGCTCATTCCTTGGAACAAAAGCTCCCGTTTTAAGGAATGCCCAAGATGCCACTATTATACGTTGGAGGTCAACAAGACCAAGACCATCACCGCAGCGACCTATTCTTCTTCGGGAAAAGGGGAGAAATACGACTCCTGCCAAAATTGTGACTTTTTCGGATCAAAAGGCTATTTTACCATTCCTCGGAAAAGTGAGCGTTCTGGTGGCAGATCTTCTAGTGGAGGTGGCGGATCTTCCAGTAGTAGTGGTAGTGGCAGTTTTGGTGGTGGTTCGTCGGGAGGTGGCGGAGCCGGAGGAAAATGGTAACTTTACAGTATATGAGATTTTTATATATTTTAATCGGATTCTTGACGTTGAGTTCCTGCAACCAACGCGACAGTAAGGAAGGTGCTTCTGCTTCCACTATAATGGACGGGCAAGATACAGTAGCGATAGCCCTCTTGGCTGATACGCTCCTCTTCGAGAACGATACCTTGGCTATTTATGGGATCGATTCGTTGACATACGTACAAAAGCGGCTAAAGGCTACTATATCGAAAGATACCTTGAAGTACATATCCGATTTTGCAGACGCAAAGGCATTGCTGAAAGGTAGAGTTACTTTTGGGGATTACAATCCCCAAACACGTAAAATAGATTCGCTTTTGAAAGGTGAAATGCCCGTTAAAATCCTAGCGGATAATGGAAAGATTATCGAATCAAATGAAGAACGTTATTTTTGGGATATGCACTTCGTGGCCTACTATCCTTCAGAGGAAGTGTTGCTATGTGAGGGTGGGCATTCTTCTGACTTTAGTATAGATTTGAAAAGAGGCATCGTAGGAGCAGAAATAGTCGGTAATCCACAATATATTCAATATTCAACCACCAAAAAGTATCGGTTGAACGGCTGGTTTCCAGGACAGGAATGTTCTGCTTATTTTATTCAACAGCGCAGCGAAGATGGCTATGATTTCTATGCCAACGTGCCGATGCACAGCGATGTGGAAAACTTTGTATGGTGCAACATAGCTGGGACGTTTTGGACATCGGATGAAGAACTTTGTTTCAAAAATGTGCTGTATGAAAAACCAAACAATAGATTTTTCAAATTGGTGTTGAAGAATTGAAAGTTTGAATGTACCGCGTCAGAAAAGATAAAGATACGTACGCCCCTATTTATCATGTCGAGGTAACAGCCTGTCCCGATTTTTCGGGAAGACATCCAAATTCCTCCTGCTGTCGGATTGACAAAGATGCACAGTGACGAAACCACACGTGCCTCATTATAGTGAAGGTAGTGACGTTATCTTATTATCCCGAATTTACGTAAATTTAGTAAATTTGGGCATGGAAATCCAAGTGAATAATATCGAGGACCTTGATAACGTGGCCCTCCACATCATCGATCAATTTCCAAACGATCGTATCTTCCTTTTTTACGGGAAAATGGGTGCCGGAAAAACCACGTTGATCAACGCGATCTGTAAAGCATTGGGAGTAGAGGATGCAACATCCAGCCCCACGTTTTCCATTGTAAACGAATATACTTCCGATTTCGGGCCGGTTTTCCATTTTGATTTTTACCGTCTGAAAAACGAAGAAGAAGCCTTGGATTTGGGTTACGAGGAATATTTTTATTCCAGCCATTATTGCTTTGTGGAATGGCCGGAAAAAATCCCTAATCTCCTGCCTCCAGAAGCCAGAGTAATTTCCATCAGCGTTCTTTCCCCGACGAGTAGAACGATTCAAATAAAATAATTTTTGTAACCTATGCAACCTTTGACGAGATTCCCTCGTCTTTCCTATAAAGACTGATCTAAAATTGGATAATATTAACTTGGATACGATATGGAAGGGGTGCTTGCTGGGCGATCGCAAAGCGCAATTTCAATTGTATCAAGCCATGTCCGATAAGATGTTGGGCGTATGCATGCGTTATGCGACGCAGGTATCGGAAGCCGAAGAAATATTGCAGGCCGGTTTCATCAAGGTCTTTACTAAATGTCAGCTCTTTGAAAACAAGGGATCTTTGGAGGGGTGGATTCGTCGCATTATGGTCAATACGGCCATCGAATGGTATAGAGGCCGAAACAAAAACGGCTTTGAATCGCTCTCCGCCTCGCACCCTGTTTATGATAACAGTACTGGAGGCGAGGATAAGTTGCATTATAAAGATCTGTTATCTTTAATAAAAGAGCTTCCTATAGGGTATAGGACAGTTTTCAATTTATATGCGGTCGAGGGGTATTCGCATAAGGAAATCGCTGAAATGATGGAAATCAGCGAAGGGAATTCCAAATCGCAATTGTCAAGGGCAAGACAATGGCTAAAAGAAAGATTGGTAAGTATGGAAAATATCAAGTTATGAACGATAAGGAATTGGATAGACTATTCAAGGATCAGCTGGAGAACCTTTCGGTTTCTCCCCAAGAGGACCTTTGGCAAAAAATCGAGCAACAACTTGACGAACGAAAAGTCGTTCGCTTACACAGGTTGGGGTGGGTGAAATATGCAGCTGTGCTTGTGGCTTGTTTGGGCGTAACGGCGATACTCTACCTCCTAATGCCCCTTCAAGAAGACGTGCGGATCGTCTCCCGTACACCTTTGAAAATAGAAGATAAGCAGGCAGAAACAGTCAATTCCAAGCGTAACGAACGAACAGCAGGAACAGTTGCGGTTGAAGCTCAGGTTGATTTTCCACATGCAGAAGATAAGCATGCGTTGGCCTTTGTTCAAGCCAACCAATCGCGACTAACAGCAAAAAGACAAGTAGCAATGTCACCAGAACGGTCGACACACTTGGTAAAATTGGATATGGCCATGGTGACGCTGACTAAATCAGACAACATTGATGCCACTATATTGCCAAGACAACGTGTGGTGGAGGTCGATCCGATTCAGCCGCTTGTCGAAAACCCCGAGGAGGAAGAAACTATGCTGGCCTCTTCAGGAAATTCAGATATGGGGTTGATTCCAAACCTATTGAACAGAATATCCGATGTCTTAAATCCAAGTGAAAATAAAACCATACAATTTAACCATGATGAAGAAGGATCCCTTCATCTGGATATAGTAAACAGTTTAGTAAAAAATCGTAATAAAAAAAGAAGATAACCAAATGAAGAAGACATTGTACACCGGATTAGCCTGCGTTGGATTGCTTTTTGCAATTCCGACTTTCGCCCAAGTCGATACTGCTGAGGGCAAGAATATCGACATCACTTTAGAGGTAGGTAAAAAAGATTATGATCGTGACGGCAGAGAAATTAGATACCCTCGTGTATTTGGCGGCGCAACATTTAGTCGCTTAGATTGGGGTTTTTCTCGATTAATCAATGATGGAAGTTTTACCCTTTCGCCGGACAACCAGTTTTTGGAATATAAAAAAGCCTCTAATTTCGGATTTGATGTGGCACAGTTTGGGGTTCGGTTTAACGATGCCTTTAAGGTCTATCTTTCTACAGGTTTTGAGTGGAATTATCTGCGCCTGAAAAAAGATGTTATTTTAGATCCTGATGCCACGCCTTTGGATTATAGTGATGCTGCTGTCTCATATAAAAAGAACATCTTCACTTCCACATACTTGCGGGCACCTGTTACTATGGAGTGGCGAAGCAAAAGAAACCGTCACGGAAACCGGGCGAAAGTGGCGGTAGGTGCGATGAGTGGTATCTTGCTGAAAGGAACGCAGCGGTTGAAAAGCGAAGAATACGGAAAACAAAAATATAGAGACAATTACAATTTGGCTAGTTTCCAATATGGTGTTTTTGCACGGGTCGGTTTTAGCAATACAGGTATATTTGCCAAATATTACTTAAACGATATGTTTGAAAATAGTCCGAACCAAGAAAAGCTCAATAATTTTACCTTTGGATTGACGTTGGGATTTTAAATTAAGAAATCGCATGCGACATGCCTATCGAAGCTAGACGGAGATTATTCATTTGTATCCCTTGCCAGTAATCGTTGATAGCTGTTGTGTGGCGTAAGATGTTGTTTAGTTAAATAAGTTGTTGGCGCCGGTCTCCCGACCGGTGCCTTCGGCGTTTAGAAGCCAATCCGTACTGTCCGTAGCGTTGAGCGAAGCGATCTCTACGGACAGCTGATTCTAGGAGTCCAAGACTCCCTTTTATTTTAGAATCCTTAGTGGCGCTTCGCTGAACACTAAGGATAGCGCCGGGTAAGGGGATAGGAGACCTCGTAGAGGTCAAATATTTATAGAAAAAATATACGAAAA